>JANQOC010000120.1 GCA_028279265.1 Hyphomicrobiales bacterium | reverse complement strand
GAAAAGAGCCTACCTCATCAATCGCTACCTGCGTCCCGAACCAAGAATCCGGCTCGCTGGACCCGTCGGCAAATTCGCAACCGCGGCAATGGACGTATCTGATGGTCTGGCGGGTGACTTAAATGCTATTTGCGTCCTGTCGGACTGCGGTGCCAAGATACTTGTTGAGCAATTGCCATTATCTGCATCGGCGCAAGCGGTGCTTGATCAGTCCCCGGGGCTTTTGAGCCGGGTGTTATCCGGCGGGGATGATTACGAGATTCTTCTGACTGTTCCGCCACGGCAATCAAAGAACCTCGAAAAGGCGGCAGGAGACGTTGGCACGGCGGTCACCTGCATTGGCGAAATCCTCGGCGAAGCCGGTGCCGGAGTGACTATTTTCGATCGCGGGCAACCGGTGAAACTGGATGCCGACAGATATAGTCACTTCTGAAATTGCACGCCGGCGCAGTCATTAAAGCGGGATTATTGCTGCCCTAGATGTAAGTGCGTAACACGATCCAGGCCATGGAAACGGCGATCACGAAGAACAGGACACCAATGCATATTTCCATGGTTCGCTGGGGTATTTTCCCTTGCAGGCGCGGTCCGATCTGACCGCCGATGATCACAGCTGGAATCGTGTACATCACCAGGTCCCACGGGACGGCGCTCATACCGCCGCCGGCGATCAGGGCCGAAATATGGGTAAAGGACGCCGCTGCCACCACGATAATCACAACCAGAACCGAAGTTGCGGCCGCCACCGGTATCGGGACGCCGTTGCGTTTGGCAAGCTGAGGCATCACAACCTCGCCAATACCCACGGACAGAAGACCGGTTAGAAAAGCGCCGATCGAAGTGGCAATGGCGCCGAGCCCTTGTTTGGGTGTCCGATAGGTGTAAAGCGTACCGTCCCGAGCCCGAATTTCGCGCATGGGACGATCATTTTCCGTATCGGCGGAGAGTTCACCTGCTGCAGGACTGGCGGCAGCCGGTTTTCGATGTGTGAACATTTCATAGGCGATGAACAACATCATCAGGGCATAACCGGTTTTGATGATGTCCGGATTGACGAACTGCGCCAGCAGAGCACCGATGATTCCGATGGGAACGCCGACGATAATAAACGGAACCGCGCTCTTGAAGTCGATTAGGCCCTTGCGGTAGTAACCGACGAAGCCCGAGGAAAATCCAAAAGTCTCCGTGAGAAGTGCGGAACCAACGGCGGCAACGGCGCTTTCCAGGGGATATTCCGGCCCCAGAATAGGAAAAATTATCAAAAAAATGGGAGTAAACAGGGCTGCGCCGCCGATACCGCTTAACATCGCCGTGGTTGCGACGCACATGGCGACGGGAAACATGAACCAGTAAAGCGTGAAATCCATCAGGGATATCTCGTCAGTCTTATCGTGAGAGCAATCACGGTTTTTTTTGCTGCGGGAGATCCCTCGAATCAGGGAAACTTTGAAGCCCCGTTCTATTTTAACAAAAGAGGTCCAAATCTACAAATAGTGATCTTGGTAAATAATCCGCGATCATCGGCGGGGGAACGCGAAACCCGGTTGTAATGATTGCCAAATACCACTGTTGGATGGCGTTGACTTGTGACTTTTAGACGGCAATTACATTCTGATTGAAAGATATTTCTTTATAAATAGACCGCACAACGAAAGGCTTGTTGCGTATTCGGGGCAATTTTGGCATGTTCCGCTGGAAATTTGTCAATACGGGGTGATTTGGCGAACAACAGAATATCTATTCGGTTGTAAAAAGGGCGCACCGGCAATGTGTGCGCAATTCTTTTGACCAGTCGACTCACAATCCACAGAGGAATTGAATTATGGAAATGGTACTTTGGGCGATCATCGCCTGCGGGGCATTGTCGGTGGTTTACGGGATATGGGCGGCCAATTCCGTTATGTCCGCCGATGCCGGTAACGAACGGATGCAGGAAATTGCAAGCGCTATCCAGGAGGGAGCGACAGCCTATCTGACAAGACAATATACAACGATTGCCATAGTGGGTGTCGTCATTTTTGTCCTCGTTCTTATTCTTCTTTCTTTCCCGGTAGCCATTGGGTTCCTTATTGGTGCTGCGGTTTCCGGTGTGGCTGGTTTTATCGGTATGCTGGTATCCGTGCGCGCAAACGTTCGCACGACCCAGGCCGCCAGTCTGAGCCTTGCATCTGGTCTGGCTATCGCCTTTCGGGCTGGTGCTGTCACGGGTATGCTGGTCGCCGGCCTGGCGCTGCTGTCGGTCGCTTTCTACTATACCGTGCTCACCAAGATGCTCGGGTATGCACCAACGGACCGGACCGTGATCGATGCCCTGGTGGCCCTCGGTTTCGGCGCTTCGCTGATTTCCATTTTTGCCCGACTGGGCGGCGGCATTTTCACAAAAGGTGCGGATGTCGGCGGTGACCTCGTGGGTAAAGTCGAAGCCGGTATTCCTGAAGATGATCCGCGTAACCCGGCGACGATCGCGGACAATGTGGGTGACAATGTCGGCGACTGTGCGGGCATGGCCGCCGACCTGTTCGAGACTTATGCGGTGACTGTCGTCGCAACGATGGTGCTGGCGGCTATCTACTTTGCAGGCACTGATATTGTCGAAAGTGTGATGGTCTATCCTCTGACCATTGGAGCCGCCTGTGTCATCACATCAATCATCGGAACGTTCTTCGTCAAGCTCGGTGCCAATCAGTCAATCATGGGGGCCCTCTACAAGGGTTTCATTGCGACCGGTGTCTTGTCACTGATCGCACTCTGGCCCCTGACCGACTGGATTATCGGTATGGACACGACATTGAATGCCCGCGGCCTCGAATTCACCGGCCTTGACCTGTTCCTGTGCGGTGCAGCCGGGCTTGTTGTCACAACTCTCATCATTGTCATTACCGAATACTATACCGGCGTTAACTACCGACCCGTGCGCAGTGTTGCCTCGGCATCGGTGACCGGTCACGGTACTAATGTCATTCAGGGACTTGCTGTTTCATTGGAAGCCACGGCCCTGCCTGCCATAGTTATTATCGCCGGGATCGTGATCACATTCCAGCTGGCCGGATTATTTGGAATTGCCATTGCCGTGACCACCATGCTGGCCCTTGCCGGTGTTGTCGTGGCCCTAGATGCTTTCGGGCCGGTGACCGACAATGCGGGCGGTATTGCGGAAATGGCCGAGCTTCCCGATGAGGTGCGCAATACAACGGATGCTCTGGATGCCGTCGGTAATACGACCAAAGCGGTGACCAAGGGTTACGCGATCGGTTCCGCTGGCCTTGGAGCGCTGGTACTGTTTGCCGCCTATACCGAGGATTTGAATCACTTCATTTCCAATGGCGACAAGTATCCGTTCTTTAATGGCATCAATCTCGATTTCTCATTACAGAATCCTTACGTGGTTGTCGGCTTGTTCTTTGGTGGCCTGCTTCCCTATCTGTTCGGCGCCATGGGCATGATGGCGGTCGGCCGCGCCGGCGGTGCCGTTGTTGAAGAAGTACGGCGCCAGTTCAAGGAAAAGCCGGGGATCATGGAAGGAACGGAAAAACCAGATTATGGCCGGGCCGTTGATATGCTTACACGTGCAGCCATCAAGGAAATGATCATCCCGTCCATGCTTCCGGTATTGTCTCCCATATTCTGTTTCGGTGTTGTTTATCTCATCGCCGATAAATCAGCAGCCTTCTCCGCCGTTGGGGCCATGCTTCTCGGCGTGATCGTGACGGGACTGTTCGTGGCCATTTCCATGACCGCAGGCGGCGGCGCTTGGGACAATGCTAAAAAATACATTGAAGACGGCAATCACGGCGGCAAAGGGTCTGAAGCCCACAAGGCAGCCGTTACCGGAGATACGGTTGGCGATCCCTACAAGGATACGGCCGGTCCGGCGGTGAACCCGATGATCAAAATCACCAACATCGTGGCCCTGCTGCTGCTGGCGGTTCTGGCTCACTAAGCCTGCACCGGCTGAATTCAATCAGAACAAAGATAAAGGCCCGGGTAAACACCCGGGCCTTAATTACTTTTCAATCCGTTTCAGCGCAATGTCGTTATGTCTCGATCATTGGTCCCCGCCAAGATTAGGTTTCGAGCCGATATTGCGGAAGAGCTGCTTGATAAGCCCCTCGTCGTTGGCGTAGGACGGTGTTTCGCGGGAAATGTAATTAAAGACCTTGCCGTCTTTCAGCCCGTAGTTGGCGACATTTTGCACGGTGCCTTCGTCATCGAAATAAACAGCCACAACCCGCCGGTCGACAATCTGCGGCTTCAGGAACGATACGGTCTTTTCCGTCGTGGAAATATAGTAATAAGCGCCGCCGCCGATGGTTGATCGGGTTGCCGGAGATCCGAAGGCCAGTTCAACCTGCTGGCGGCTCATACCGGGTTGGACCTGTTCGATTTCGTCGGCCGTGAACCGATGGCCGCGATGATCGATGGTCGGCGCGCAACTCGCCGTCAGCATTCCGCAAATGACCAGCGTCCCTATCGTCAATCTGGAATTGAGCCGAACTTGTTTCCTCTTTCCCCGAAAACTGTTCGATTTTAGCGAATCTATCACGATCATCCCCGTTGTATTTTTGTTATAAAGCCATAGATCACTCAATGATATTAATGCAATGTACGAATTGAATTATTCAACAACTGCCTAATTCTCCAAAAGTGTCATAAGAACAAAAGGTTCAATATGTTCAAGTGGTTTGGGCATTCTTCTCAACTAGACAAGATAGCTCTACAAATTTATGGCTCAATTGTGACGCAAGCACGTTCAAAGGCCTTTTATACGGACTACGGGATAACTGATTCGCCGACCGGCCGTTTTGACATGCTCACGGTCCACATGGTCCTGGTCCAGATCAGGTTGCTGCAGGAAGCGGAAAAAGCTCGGGAAATCAGTCAGCTATTGTCGGAAACGTTCGTCCGGGACATGGACCATTCGTTGCGGGAAATGGGCGTTGGCGATCTGAGTGTCGCAAAACGGGTCCGGCGGATGAACAACGCCCTGCTCGGCCAGCTGCGGCTCTACGCGACCTTGATCGATGAAGCTGAAGCCGAACCCCTCGCAGCCGCCCTTGAACGGAATATCATCACCGGGGAAGCGGAGG
>JANQOC010000117.1 GCA_028279265.1 Hyphomicrobiales bacterium | reverse complement strand
ATATTCTCAATCTGGCGATGGAATATCTGATCAACGCCAAGAACAGGAAGCAGAGACCTCTGGATCCCGTCGCCCGCTTTCACCTCGGTAACGGGGCGCGTTTGGAACAGGTTCATATGCGCGGCGATCAGTCGGAAAATGGCTGGCGCCAGTCATACGGAATCATGGTCAATTACCTCTACGATTTGACGGAGATCGAGAAAAATCATGAAGCTTTTGTGAATGATGGCACGATTGCCATCTCCAAAGGTCTGAGGTCACAGGTTCGGCAATTGGAAAAGGAACAACGGGGGGAGAATGTGCGAACCATGATCCCCAAACCGCGCGCGATCACTGCCGAGACCGAGGATTGATCAATAACGACAGATCCGGTGTTTTCCCGCAATTATGCATGAACAAACAGGCCCCAATACGGGGATAAATTCACTTGTTCCCATCACGCAGACATGCAAAATGGGGAATTCAACGGGACAAATTTTTGCCAGCAGCGGCGATTATAAAGTGACATTCGAACTGGATCTGTAGTCCGGTTCCGACAAACAGGAATGAAGGTGGATCATGCGTTGGAAGGGTAGACGACAGAGCGACAATGTTGAAGATCGCAGGGGGCAGGGGAGAGGCGGTTTTCCATTTCCGTTTCCCGGCCGCAGGAGTGGCGGCGGTTTCCGAATTCCAGCGGGTTCCAGGGGACGTCGCGGTGGCGGCATCGGTATTGTCGGATTATTGATCATTTTTGGCCTCATGCTCCTGTTCGGAGTTGACCCGAGAATGATTTTCCAGGGTGGTGTGCCCGGGCAGGGACCGTCATCCAGCGGACAGCCGCAAATTGACATTCCCGGACTTCCGCGTTTTGACAAACCTGGCGGACAGACCGGTAGCGGCCAGCAGGCTCAGTTCCCGCGCGTAAACCGACCGGCGGGAAATGCGCAATCCGATGACTTGAAGAACTTTATTTCAGTTGTTCTCGCCGATACGGAGGATGTCTGGAACAATCTGTTCAAACGCATGGGACGTACATACCAGGAGCCGAAACTTGTCCTGTTTTCCGGTGCTGTGCAGTCCCGATGCGGGCTCGGACAGTCGGCCATGGGACCCTTCTACTGCCCCCTCGACCGGCAGGTCTATATCGACCTGACATTCTACGAAGAATTGAGGACCCGATTTCGCGCACCCGGGGATTTTGCCCAGGCCTATGTCGTGGCCCACGAGATCGGGCACCACGTTCAGACATTGTTCGGTATTGCCGAAAAGGTGCAGCAGGCAAAGTCGCGCATGAGCAAGCGTGATGCAAATCGCGTGCAGGTTATGATGGAATTGCAGGCAGATTGTTTCTCCGGCGTCTGGGCTTTTCATGCGGAACGCACAAAAAGCATACTTGAACCCGGAGACATTGAAGAAGCATTGCGCGCCGCCAGCGCCATCGGTGATGATCGTATCCAGAAGCAGACAACCGGTCGCGTCGTACCGGATTCCTTTACTCATGGATCAGCAGAGCAACGGGTACGCTGGTTCAAGCGCGGATTTGAGAACGGTGACCTGCAATCCTGCGATACATTCAATGCTTCAAGACTTTGAGAGCAGACTTAACCCGGAACTGAGACCCGGCCTTCCCTTCTTGGCCAACGCGCAGATCAGGTGATGGCCCAACAGGGCGTGGTGCCGAACCATACCGCCATACCGGAAAATTGCCGTTATATTCGCCTGCGCGCCCGGTTGTGTATCGATTAACCAGTATCTGCAAAACGGATGGTTCATTAGTTGATACAGTCACGATAATCAATCATTGTGAATAAAACCTGCGGATCTGACTAAGAGTATTCTCGGAAAGTTGCCGGAATTCCCTGGTCAGGACCTCCAGGGTGCAGGCATAGCTAATAGTGATTATTTGCGGAAAACGTAAATGTTCCGCTCAATGAACATTTAGACTTTTGATTAGTAGCCGTTGCTGGTATTCTGGTGGATAATGAAGGACTTGAGAAAAAACTTCTAATCAGCCTGGTCGACAGAAATCAGGTGTAAAGCAAAAAGTGCACCGAGGTGTACAAAAAACTAAGAAATTAGGACCTTAATAATGGAGGAATTTTATGGTCTTCACTAAAAAGCTCGTTTTTTCGTCTGTTGCGGCTGCAGCCCTGCTCGCAGCGCCCGCAGCATTTGCAGCCTGTGAAACCCTGACCCTGGGGTCAGCGATTTCATTGACCGGCAAATATTCGACCAATGGTCACCATGCTAAAAACGGTTATGAATTTGCCGTCAAAAAAATCAATGACGCCGGTGGGGTCAAGATTGGCGACAAGTGCTACAATCTGGCCGTGAAATATTATGACGATGAGTCCACACCTGCCCGTGGTGCCCAGCTCGCCGAACGCCTGATCAATCAGGACAAAATCCAGCTGATGCTCGGGCCCTACAGTTCAGGCCTGACCAAAGCCATTGCGCCTGTCACGGAAAAATACAAAATCCCGATGGTCGAGGCGGAAGGCGCGTCCCGGTCACTGTTCAACAAGGGATACAAATATCTGTTTGCCGTCCTATCGACGTCCGAGCAATATCTGGCTTCATCAATCAGCCTCGCTGCAGAAGTCGCCAAGAAAGCCGGTAAGAAACCTGGTGAAATCAAGGTTGCCATGGCTTTTGAAAACGATCCGTTCTCACTTGATGTTCGGGCCGGTGTTGTCGACGACATCAAGAAGTTCGGCATGAAGATTGTTATTGACGACAAGCTTCCCCGGGATCTTTCCGATATGACCCCGACATTGACAAAGGTCAAAGCGCTCAAACCTGACCTACTCGTTGTCTCCGGTCACTCGAAAGGGGCTGCGACAGCGGCGCGTCAGATCGGCGAACAGAATGTGAAGGTGCCAATGGTTGCCATCACGCACTGTGAAGCCGCAAATGTGACGGGTAAGTTCGGAAAAACGGTGGAAGGTTTCCTTTGCCCGACCCAGTGGGCTGAAACCCTGACCTATAAGGACGATCTTTTCGGTTCGGCTTCGAACTATGATAAAGAGTTCAAGGGTGCGTTTCCTTCTTACGCAGATAAACTGGTTCCTTACCAGACTGCCCAGGCGTCTGCAGCCGTCTATGTATTCAAGCATGCGATCGAGCAGGCCGGTACTCTGGATAAGGAAAAAGTTCGAGATGCCCTGACGAAAGTTAATATGAAAACTTTCTATGGAGACATCAAGTTTTCAGAAGCCGGTAACAACATTGCCAAGCCAATGGTTCTTCGCCAGATCCAGGGCGGCAAGTACAATGTTGTCGCTCCTTCTGCATTTGCGTCCCACGAACTTCAGTGGCCGCGCAAATAGGATAATCGGACTTAATTCATAAGTAACTGGGACTCCAGCCCGCAACCGTGCGGGCTGGATCCGAGTATATTTATTTGTGATGAATTGATTACCATTCCTTAGCAGAAATCCGGCTTATCCCTACCCAATGCGAAAGCGAGCGGCGCTATGTCTCAAATTCTAGGAAACCTGTCGATTCTCTGGCAGGCTCCTGTGTTCAACCTTTCCCTACTTATCGATGGCTTGATGATCGGCGCTGTATTCGCGCTTTCCGCTTATGGGCTGGCCTTGGTTTGGGGCGTGATGAATGTCAAAAACCTGGCCCAGGGTGATTTTGTTATGATCGGCGGGTATATCGCCTGGGTGATGTCCCTCAACGGCATACATCCCCTGTTTGGCGTGCCCGTGGCCTTTGTCGCCCTCTGGGGATTTGGGTGGGTGATTTATGTCCTGATTATCCGCAGGGTTATCGACCAGGATTTATTTACTTCGCTGCTTGCCACATTCGGTCTCGCCATTGTCATCGAGCAAGTCCTGAACATTCTGTTCACGTCCGATACGCAAACGGCTGATGCCGGATTTGATTCATTCCTGCTTTTCGACGGGCTCGTTACGATTCCCCAGGTCAAACTCATCGGTTTTATCCTGGCAGCCATCCTGGCATTGGCGGTCATCCTGTTTATGAAAAACAGTCGCATGGGGCAGGCCATTAGGGCTACGGCCCAGGACGAGCGCGCCGCGCGCGTGATGGGGATTGATACCGACAAGGTCTATGCTTTCACCTTCTCCCTCAACGCCGCGATATGCGGGGCAGCGGGAGCGCTTATATCAATGATCTGGGTCATACAGCCATTCTTCGGAATCACCTATTCAATCCGCGCGTTCGTTGTCGTAACGGCCGCAGGGTTTGGCAATTTGCCCGGTGTCATCGCCGCCGGTCTGGGCATGGGGGTTATTGAACAGTTTGGCGGATTTATCCTCGGTGCTGAATTCCAGCAAGCAATTGTTGTCGGCCTGCTCTTGCTGGTACTCATTGTCCGGCAGGTCCAACAAGCCCGGCTTCGTCAGGTGGTGCAATAATGAATGATTCAGTATTGAACAGTCTTTCCTTTAAACTCCCGCTCTACGGCTTCATTCTGGCCTTCGGGTTTTTGGCACCCTTGCTGTTTCCTGCCTACACCAGTCAAATCTCGGTGCTCTGGGTCATGATTGTTCTGGCCCTGACTTGGGATCTCCAGGGTGGACAAATGGGTTACAACTCCCTGGGCAACATCTTTTTCTTCGGCTTCGGTATGTATGTCTCAGCCGTCGTCCAAATCGGCCTTGTCTATGATGTCGGTGTATACACTCAGGCCAGTGGCGGCGGCATCTTCAACTTCACGCCGGCCCAGTATTATCTCGGCCTGGGTCTGGGCATGTTGGCTGCAGGTGTGCTTTCCGCTATTTCAGCGGTTTTATTGGGCTGGATTGTATTCGGCCTGCGGGGACCGTATTTTGCAATCGGAACTCTCGGAATTGCCATCGCGGCCGGAGAACTGACCGGGGCCTGGGAATGGGTTGGAGCCGGACAGGGGATTTCCATGCCGCAGGTTCCCGGCGATCCTGACTCCGCCAAGTACTTTCTTAATCTCTTGAATTTCTTCCTGGTCATCAGTCTGTTTGTTTTCCTGAGCTGGCTTTATTCCACCCGTTTCGGACATGCCATCAATGCCATCCGCGATGATGAAGAAAAAGCCGAAGGCATGGGTATTCATACAACTAGATATAAAACCTTCTGCTGGGCTATATCCGCGTTCTTCTTGGGAGTCGTCGGTGCGATCTTTGGCAATATGATAGGTTTTATCGAACCCCTTGAAGTCGCGTTCCAGACGATCAACTTCGGAATCTTCATGGTTGTTATGGTGCTGCTGGGCGGTAAGGGAACTTTGTGGGGACCGATTATCGGGGCCATTGTCTTCCATGTGATTAAGGAATTGACCTGGACTTATTTGCTCGGTTGGCAGTGGGTGGCGCTCGGTGCCCTCATCGTTATCATCGTGGTCTATTTCCAGGATGGCATCATGGGCTGGATCAAACGCCAGCGGCCGGAATGGTTCGGCATTCGTGTTGAACAACAGGATCTGGAAGCCCAGCCGGGAGCTGCCGAATGAGTAATAGAATCATTGAAATTGCAGATGTAACCAAGTCGTTTGGCGGTGTTGTCGCCAACAAAGACGTTAGTATGGAAGTTGAAAAGGGGAAAATTACCGGACTAATCGGCCCCAACGGGTCCGG
>JANQOC010000110.1 GCA_028279265.1 Hyphomicrobiales bacterium | reverse complement strand
CGACGGTCCTGATTGGCAAGCCCCTGGCTTTTTCTTGTCGCCGTTTCGCCAAATGCCGATATGTAAGCGCTGAGATCAATCTGGTCCGCTGCAACTTTGGCATTAACAACAGGTTTCGGGCCGGACAGATTTATCCTGCCGCTGGCGACAGCATTTGTTTCATCCAGTTTCAGCTTGGCATTGTCGAAAACGATCTCGTTTCCGCGCATTTCGAGCTTCGATGATACATCAAAGGCTCCGTACCCCCTGGTGTTCGGAAGTTCTCCCTCCAACCAGTGCACCAGGGACCTCAGTGATCCCGATTGCGCCGCTCCCGTTCCCTTGAAATTGAAACCGTCTTTCAGGGTCCCTTCGCCTTCGATCGAACCGGAAACCGGCTTGGCTTCTATCACCAGTTTCAACGGCGAGGCCTGGGTGTTTAATAGAGCAATGGGAGACTGAACATTGGCGACAAATTCGATTCTCTCCTCTTTCCAGACAAAATCGCCATTGGCATCCAGCGGATCTCGCAGCTGTGGAAGCGTTATTGCAATATTGATCTTATCAGCGCGCTGTCGGACCTCGGTCATTTGATCGGTATATGAGATCGATCCGTCAATAATGCGCGCGCTTCCCAGTTTCAGATCCTGGATGGCGAGCAGTCCGGAATTTGAACGCGCATCTTGGGCATGAGCGCGAGCGATGAATGACAGATCCCCGAGGCCGGGGCGTACCGATCGTTCGCCTGCAGTGTCGGCAAATTTCGTATCCGACGGCTGAACCATTGCCGTACCGGATTTTCCAAACCTCCAGTTCACTTCGCCTTCGCGGGTACGGAACAAGGCAAATTCAGGTTTATTCAGAATGAAATGATCAACCTCGAGCTGGCGGCTCAGAAGGGGAATAAGTTTCAGATTGATTTTCAGGACGGCAATCTTGGCGAATTGCTCGCCGCTCATCCCGGGAGGATTGGAAAGCGACACATCATTCAGCTCGACGCCGATATTCGGAAAGAACGTAAAAGATGTCCGGCCGCGAACTGCAAAATCCCGACCTGTCTGCTCTTTGACGATGAGGGCGATTCGATCACGAATAAAATCGGCGGGCACAACGAACGGAAGAGCGACAACGGCCATGACACCCATGAACAAGAGGACAGCAAAACCGCCGGCAATCCGCTTCGCCCAGGAACCGCCATGGGAATCGCCGCTACGATATCCGGGGGACTGAATAAATTTTGGCCGATCTTCTGCTTCAAACCGAGGTTCCGCCCGCAGTTGGTCTTCCATGGATCGGGAAACAGTTCCTGATCCATGGCCATTGGCTGCCGGTCGCTGGGTCCTGACAGGCGGTTTCGCGGTACCGGAGACTTGTCCGATCTTGTTACCCGGTTGACGGGGGGCCGATTGTTTGGCTTCGGCACGCTCTTCGGACTGCTCGAACCTGGGTTCCTGTCGCAAAGCCGGATCCGCGGTTCCTGAAAACAGACCCGGCACTTTTTGCGCTTCGATCCAGTCGGAAAAACCCTGCTGCCAGACCAGATCCGTTTTCCTGACCTGGCCGCGTTGAATGAGATCCGTAAACTTGTCCTGTTCTATCGGGCCAAATCGCTTGCCGTCGCGCGCCAGGTACCACTGTGGAACTTCTGTCGTGTCTGAATTTGTCATGAGTCTAATTCAGTTCTCGGTGTTTCTCTTGAATGACATTCTATAAAAAATCATTCCGACAAATAAATGTCGCTGGGATTCCTAAATGAATGTCTTACCCTTTGAATACGCGAAGTTGAAACGCAATTTGATTAACTGTTTAAACATTTCAGATTCGAGACTTGAAAAAAAGCAATAACGCTGAACGAGTTGACCCGGTTGAATTCAGCCGGAAGACTGTGATTATTTCGGTAAATATCTATATTACCACAGTTTTCAACCCTTAATGTGGTCATTTTCAGGGCAATCTCAATCCCTATTTTCACAACTGCTTGTAAATCGGAAGATTATTGCAATATGGGAATTTTCCACAGCCTGATTACGCTGTCGTCCCCGCCGGTGGCAATGGTTTTGCCATCCCCGGAGAAGGCAACGCTGTTCACGGCACCGTGGTGGGCATTGAAAGTGACCAGATTGCGTCCGGTTTTCAGGTTCCAGAGCGCCACAGTCTTATCGGAACTGCCGGAAACGAGAATCTCTCCGTTAGGAGAAAAAGCCACAGCGTTGACCTCATCCTTGTGTCCTTCCAGCGTATGAATGGCGTTTTTCGACCGCGATGACCAAAGCTTGATCGTGCGGTCCTTGCTGGCGGTGGCGAAAAATTTCCCGCTCGGTGAAACAGCTATGGCGTCAATGGAATCACTGTGTCCACGATAGGTTCGGACCAGCTTGCGATTGGAAGTGAGCCACAGCTTGATTGTATTGTCAGCGCTTGCGGTCAGAAAGTAGCCCCGGCGTTTGGAATAGGCGAGATCGGTGATGGGATCCGAATGGGCTTTGAAAGCGGTCCTCGGGCGTGAACTTTTTCTCAGACCGTCCCACAGCCGAACTGTCGCATCACTTCCGGCAGTGATGAACCGGTCCCCGTAACCCGTAAAAGCAACGGACGTCGGCTCGGCGGTTTGCTTCTGAAATGAGTTGAGCTGCTTGCCCGATTCCAGATCGGTCAATATGACTTTGCCCTCACTGTCAGCGGACACGATCCTCTGCTCGTTGACCGCAATTGCGGTCACATCTCCGCTATGAGTTTCAACCGCAAATTTGGGCCTGTTCGTTTCCAGATCCCAGATACGCAAAGAATCGTCGGCACTGCCCGAAACAAGTTTCAAACTATCTTTGGAATAGGCAAGCGATTTTATAGCTTCCCGATGACCGCGAATTTCGGAAATGAGAAGGGCGTTCGAAGGATCCGTCAAAGACCGGTTGCTCATGGCCAGGTCGGATCCCGGAAACAAATCGTGGAAATAAACGATCGCCGATGCAATTCCAACTGCACCGGTAAATTGCAGAAACAGCAGGGACAGGGTGAGAATATGAACCTTTGGCTTGAGACTGAATTTCTTCGCTGTCTTTGACTTCTTGGCGACAGGAGCCGGAACCTTGCTCTTTTTCTCGGAATTATCGACCTTCTCAGGCTTCTGAACCTTGGCAAGTGGCGTTGCTTCTTTCTTGGCACTAAAAAATTTCGGGCGCGAAAATTTAGGCCGTGAAAATTTTTGTACGATGGCCGGTGTCTTGAAATTCAGTTCAAGCTTCTTCTTCGCCGAATCCGAAGTCGTTTTTTTACGCGCCACCCTCTTTTTTTTCGCTGCCTGCTTCGGCGTCTTTTTCGCGGTTTCTTCAGCATTGACTTTGTTCAGGCGCGACAACAGGCTGGCCCCGGCTTTGACCGGTGGCTTTGCCTTATCCGAATCTTCCAGCTTAACGGTTTTTCTGAATTTCCTCTTTGAAGCCTTCTTCCGAGGTTTCGCCTCTTCCGGTGCAGGTTCCTGAGGTTCCGGATCACGGTTGAAATCCGGTTTTGCAATTTCGACTGCGCCTGCGGGTTCCTGGATCGGTTGAGCAATGGAGATCCCGGCTTCGGCTTCCAGCTGAAAGAGCTTTCTCCATTGGGCCACCGTTTGCGGACGCGCTTTTACGGGGATGAGGAGGGACTTATCAATGGCTTTCAAAAATTCCGGTGAATATCCGCTTCCGCATTCGATGGCCGGCACCAGTTCATCCTGCACCATGCGCGAAGGAGCATCGGCGGGGCGCCTGCCTGTCACGGCCTGATAAAGGGTCGCACCCAGGGAATAGATATCCGTCCACGGCCCCTGGTCCTTGCTGCTCACAGCGTACTGTTCAAACGGGGAGTAGCCGGGCTTAATCAGGGCGCTTACGGTTTTCGATCCCAGTGCAATCTGTCCACGGGCCGAACCGAAATCAATGAGAACCGGCGTACCGTTGGGCCGGATCATGATATTGTCGGGCGTAATGTCCCGGTGCAAAAAATCATGCTCATGGATGAGCTCAAGAGCGTTGAGCAGGGGATGCAAAATGGAAACGAGTTCTAGCTCGGTGGGTTTACGTCCAAGTTTTTCAAGCCAGTGCTTGAAGGTTCTTCCCTCTTCGAAATGCAGCACCATGTAAGCCGTGTCATTGGCGAGGAAATACCGATAAACCCGGACAATGTTGGCATGGTTGAACTTTGCCAGGGTTTTGGCTTCTTCGACAAAACGGTCGAGACCCCATTGATAGTCGCTTTCCAGAGATTCTGATTTGGGTCTGAGGCGCGCAACACCATCGCGGGAAGCGAAATCACTTGGAAAATATTCCTTGATCGCCACATCGCGATCAAGGGGTTTTTCCCGGGCTACGTAAGTGACCCCAAATCCCCCGGCACCCAGGATGCCTTTGATCTCATAATCATCGGCCAACCCCGTGCGATTAGGTAAAGCCTGGCGCGTGTCCATCTGTTAGAAACTTGACCCCCAAATGTTGCGTATGAACAACCTAGCAGCTCCACAACAAACCGGCTAATTCACTTGACCTCTAGTAGATAGTGCAAACTTGTTCAAAATTAAGGCGGTGTGTCGCATGAAATAGCCGCAGTCTTGCCATAGTCAACGGCTTCAGTGAAATCATTGATACCAATGGATTTTTGGGTTTTTAGCATGATGAAACTTGGAGCGATGGCTCTTTTCGCTGTATCTGTTTGTTATGCAATTCCTGTAAATGCCGGAAAACAATTCGTTTCTCGTTGTGAACCTGTCGACGAAAAAGCCGTTGCCAAATGTTATGTAAGAACCGGCGACAGCACCGAATTAACCCGAATCACTGTTCGAAAATCGGAGCGACATGATTCGCGAAAAGTGACACGCTGGCAATTCGGCACGCAAAACGAATCGACTTCCACAGTAATTCTTGTGGATGGTTCCGAAAAAATTTCCCCTTCCCTGCAGAATATCATCCGCGAGGAAATCGAATCAATTTTCTTTCCGGCAATCCGTCCGAACAGAAAATTCGGGCTGGCGTCATTCGCCGTCGATACGGAAATAATCGTTCCGCCGACGAGCGATCGCCAGCAGCTTTCCGACGCCTTGAAAACCATGCAGCGTCGGTCTTCGTCCCATGAACTCTATCGGGCGGCCCTGGACGCGATCAGATCCCTCAAGAATGAAACCGCGAACCTCAAGTTTCTTGTCATTGTCTCGAACGGGAAAACCCGGGACAGCGCCTACCGCCGGTCCGATGTTGTGAAACTGGCCAAAGACGAGAATATCCGAATATTTACCCTGGGATTTCTGCAATCCGCTAAAGGCTCACCGCAATTGCAGTCCATGCGGCGCCTTGCCGAGGAAACGGGTGGTTTTTTCGCCAAAGCGAACCTCTCGGACAAGCGGCTGCCTATTGATTTCCGGGCACGGTTTCTGCAGGCCATTGAAGGAGAAACGGGGATCTCATTCGAAGCCGATCGCACCGGAGACAATCAGGAATTTCTCATCGAGGCCGCCCTTAAATCCGGAGAGACGGCAACAGGCAAACTTCTGATACCCGGTTCCGAAGCGGCAAAGGTCCGTTTCAAATATGCCTTTCTTACCCTCAGCAACCCTTACGTTTCCGGAACAATCCTTTTTCTGGTTGTTGCTGCCGGAGGCATCATGGCCTGGTTTCGTTTTAAGACCCCGTCCGCAAAAATCAATTCCGGCCCCGTCGATGACCTGAATTCCGAAACTCCGGATAAACGCAACCCCGATCCCCAACCGCAAACAATAGGCCGGCAGGCAGAGAAAAAACTCACTGAGGATTTGGCCGTCCGGCTCGAAGGAGCAAGCCTGGAAGTCATCGGTCACGAATCCGATCCCCGCACGATCGATAAACCGGAGCTTCGCATTGGACGTTCGGAAGCCAGCGACCTTCACCTTGCCGATCCAACGGTACATCGGCATCACGCGATTATCAGGGTGACCGACAAGGGCCGGTTTACGATTGAGGATATTTCGGGGGAAAACGGGAATGGCGTTTACATAAACGACGAGAAAATCACTCAGGCGGAACTGTTTCACGACGACGTCATAGAACTGGGAAACGTACTGCTGAGATTTGACCATGAAATACAGGAAACGACTGTGGAAGATCGGCCGCGGGAAAAAATTGCAGTTTAAAGTAATCCTCGGTGGGGTTGGCAACTTTGGAGAACCAAATGTCTATGGACGAGCATAAAGATGATGAACTGGAAAAAACGCAAATCATAAACCGGAAGAATCGGTCCGG
>JANQOC010000093.1 GCA_028279265.1 Hyphomicrobiales bacterium | reverse complement strand
CGCTGGCGTTCAAGGTGCGTCCAGGAGCGCACGAGCCGGCTTTTTTGATAGGTCAAATGCGCATGATCCACCTGCAACCGCCCTTCCCGGGTTTTGGCGCGACGCCCGAATATTTCCAGGATCAGTCCGGTCCGATCAAGGACCTTGGTCGACCAAGCCCGTTCCAGATTTCGCTGCTGGACCGGTGTGAGTGAGAAATCAACAATGACGACTTCGATTTTTTGTGCCCGTATGATACCCCGGAGTTCCTCAACCTTACCTGGCCCCAGAAGTGTCGCCGATTTAATGGCATTCAATCGCACGACGGCAGATTCACAGACATCCAGTTCAATGGCTTCCGCAAGACCAATTGCTTCTTCCAGCTGATTCTCAGGAATACGTAAGGGTTGCGAACTGCCTGTAGCCGCTTCACCACCGGCTCTATTGGCGGATTTGGAATCGACGAAAGGAGCCAGTACCATTGCCGGTACGCCCAATTCTTTTGGAACCTGAAACTCGGCGTTTTCGGGTTTCTGACTGACAGAGGACTTGTTCAGATCAAGGGGATTGAGTTTTTTCAACTACTCAGAAGATTCCTCGTTTGTCGGTATCCCCTCTAGCAGATCGACGGGACCACCGGGCATGATTGTCGATATCGCATGCTTATAGACAAGTTGAGAATGTCCATCACGTCGAAGCAATACACAGAAATTGTCAAACCAAGTGACCACCCCTTGCAGCTTTACACCATTGATTAAAAATATCGTCAGCGGAATCTTTGCCTTCCGGACATGATTAAGAAACGTGTCCTGAAGACTTTGTGTTCGTTCTGCGGCCATGTCTAATCCATTATTATTAGCAGCCCCTTCTGGACCATTTAAGACACTCTTCTCATCGATTTGAGAGTTATACAGCGCACAAATTATGGTTCAATATAACCTTATTTTTCCATGAATGCGAGAAAAATGCCATATTTTCAGCGGATTGGGAGCAACACCGCTTGTTTTGGCCTGTTTTGATGGCGAATAGTGGGGATTATTCAGCGATTTCCGCTTGCGTATGAAACAAGGCTCTCAATTTACTAGCCAATGCACCCGGCTTTCCGTCGCCAATTGTCCGATCATTGATTCGCACGACGGGTAAAACCACGGAAGTTGCCGATGTCAGGAACGCTTCCCGGGCTTGCTCCGCTTCGTTCAGGGAAAACGGACGTTCAATAATCTGAATCCCTTCCCGCTCCGCCAGGTCGAAAATAACACTGCGCGTAATCCCTCGTAAAATGCCGGTCTCGGCCGGCCGCGTAATCACATTGCCATCCGAACTGACGATATATGCGTTGCTGGATGATCCCTCGGTGACGTTCCCGTCTTCATCCATCATCCAGGCTTCATAGGCCCCGGCCCGTTTCGCCTGCTGCTTCGCCAGCGCATTGGGCAGCAGTGAGACAGATTTGATGTCCGGACGTTTCCAGCGAATGTCGGGCAGTGTAATGACGGTGATACCCTGCTCCGCTAGTGCATCGGCTTTTGCAAATGAGGAAATTCTCGCAAGACAGATGACGCTGCAGGGATTATCCGCGTGCGGAAAGATGAAGTCCCGGCGAGCGACACCACGGGTAATCTGGAGATAGACAAGACCGTCGCGCACCCTGTTTCGTCGAACCGTCTCGCGCATGACCATGCCGAGAGCCTTCAGAGACATGGGCTGTTTGATTTCAAGCTCGTTCAGAGACCTCACAAGCCGCTGCATATGGCGCGTTTCGTCAATGAGCCGGTGATTGCGGACTTCACAGACTTCGTATACGCCGTCTGCGAACTGAAAGCCCCGATCCTCGACGTGGACATACGCCTCGTCGTAGGCACAGTAGGACCCATTGACATAAATGACTCTGGACATTGCTTTTGTTTCTCAACCCTTCTTAGGAACGCCAATAAACAACATTTGCGAGACTAAGCAAGGCTAAAAATTCCAGTCTGCCGAATATCATACCGATGGCGAGGGCGATCTGAGCGACGGCGCTTAACTCCCCAAATCCCGGCACAGTCGAAAAGTCAGGGAGTCGTGTAAATGTGAAAGCCGGGCCGATATTGCTGATGGAACTGACGGAGGCAAGAAATGAAACGGAAAGAGGAACATCCGTTGCCGCGACAATCACCGCTAAAATCCAGATGGCGGTTACCACCGCGAACAGGTTCGCCCAGATCAGGCGCATGACATCATTGTCCCGGGATTCTCGACCGAAGCGGGAGGCCGAGACACCATGGGGGAAGATGAGCAAATTAAGTTCCCGGGAAGATTGACGGAACATTGAAAGCACACGATAGAATTTCAATCCGCCGGCCGTTGAAAACCGCCCTCCTCC
>JANQOC010000090.1 GCA_028279265.1 Hyphomicrobiales bacterium | reverse complement strand
GGAGACAAACAGGCTAATCCAGAATAGATTAGGCGCCAAAGAGAGCGTGGCGACAGCCCCGGCGAGCAGCGCCACGAACCACTGTTTCCAGCCCGAGAGGTCCGCTATGAAATCGCTGATTCCCTGCATTCGGTGAACCCCTTCACGGACAGGCGGCAGTGGTTGGCTGGATTACTCGTTACGTTTCGACGTTTTGGCTGATCGGTTCGGCTCCCGCGATTTTAGGCTGACACGAACGCGTTTCAGTCGTCGCGGATCGGCATCAAGAACTTCGAACTCAATCCCATTGGGGTGCTTGACGAGTTCGCCACGTACAGGGACACGTCCGACAATGGTAAAGACCAGCCCGCCCAGAGTATCAAATTCATCTTCTTCTCGGTCGTCGAGATTTAGGGAGAGGTTCAACTTCGCCTCCAAGTCGCCAATGGGCGTACGGGCGTCGGCGATCAAACCGCGCTGGCCTTCATCAACAATCAGCGGCTTGTCCTCGCTGTCATGTTCATCTTCGATCTCGCCGACAATCTCCTCGACCAGATCTTCAATCGTGACCAGTCCGTCTGTCCCCCCATATTCATCAATTACCAGGGCCATGTGAACACGCGTGGACTGCATGCGAAGCAGCAGGTCGACGACCGACATCGAAGGCGGAACAAAAAGAACATTTCGCTGGATATCCGCATATTGCACGGTCACTGATAAATCGATGTTTTCGAGATTGAATGCGCTCTTCGATTCTTTGGCGGGAGCCGAAGACGATTTGGATTTCTTTGAATTCTGCCCGGCGGATTTGTGGATGATCCATTTCATTAGGTCCTTGATGTGGACCATTCCCGTCGGGTCATCCAGGGTTTCCTTGTAAACAGGTATTCTCGAGTGCCCGGCTTCCTCGAACAGTCTCAACAGTTCATCGAGATTTGCAGCTTCATCGAAGGCAATAATATCGGCCCGGGGTACCATGACATCCTCAACCTTTAACTCGCCAAATCGGAGCAGGTTGAGAAGCATCAACCGTTCCTGATTGGAAAAATCTTCCTCGGACGGGATGTCACTGTCCAGCGCGTCTTCAATGGTCTCTCGCAGGGTCTGGGGACTTTCCAGTCCGAGCTTTGCGCGTATTTTTGACAGCAGGCCGAATTCTGAGAACTGTTTTTCGATCGTTGTAGATGAAGGTGTCTGTGGTTTTGGAAGAGCGTGATCGGTCATGATATTTTTAGTCTACATTTACTCCTGTATCGGGCAATTCAATTCAGATAGGGATTGGGAATTCCAAACTCGGATAATATTTTAATCTCCAGGCTCTCCATCTCTAAGCTCTTCGCTTCCGTGTCGTGATCATAACCTAAAATATGTAATGTTCCATGAACGACAAGATGTATTGCATGATTGACAAATGGTAAGTCGAGCTCTTTGCACTCGGTCATAAGGGTTTCATAGGCCAGAACGATATCTCCAAGCGTTCGGCTCGGCACGATTAGCTTATCGAATTCCTGATCAGAAGGAAATGACAAGACATTCGTGGGTTTATCCTGATTCCGGAATTTGGAATTTAAGGTTCTGACTTCTTCATCATTGGTGAGAACACATGCGATATCTTCTGGACCGCTAAACTCTTTTCCACCCAAAGATCGCGCTTTGCGTATGCCGTCCACAAGTCGTTCCTCTAATCCGTCGTTTTCTGCCCAACGATTATCGCGGACAATTATGTCGACGTCGAGAAGACGATCCGCATGTTTCGTATCGGTGATCTTGCGGGAATTAAATTCGGAAGCGATTTTCGTGGTGTTCATCGAATTAGGATTTTCGGTCATAAGCCTGGACAATTTTCGCGACCAGCTCTCTCCTGACCACATCTTTGTGACCAAATGATATGTGTCCGATTTCATCAATTTTCTTAAGCAGTGAAATCGCCTGCTTTAGTCCCGATGTCTGTCCGTCCGGCAGATCGACCTGTGACGGATCGCCCGTAACCACCATCTTGCTGTGCTCGCCGATTCGGGTGAGGAACATCTTCATTTGCATCGGGGTCGTATTCTGCGCCTCATCGAGAATGATAAATGAGTGTGACAAAGTCCGGCCACGCATGAAAGCCAACGGTGCAATTTCAATCACGCCGGTCTCCAGCCCTCGTTCCACCTTTTCCGGCGGCAACACGTCATAGAGGGCGTCATAAAGCGGTCGAAGATAAGGGTCGACCTTGTCCTTCATATCGCCTGGGAGGAAACCCAGTCTTTCACCGGCTTCCACAGCCGGTCTCGACAAGATAATTCGTTCCGTTTCACCGCGCTCCAGGCTCGCCGCAGCAAAGGCCACGCACAGATAGGTTTTGCCCGTTCCGGCAGGCCCCGTTGCAAATACCAAGTCATTCTTTTCGATCTCGGCAATATATTTGCTCTGATTTGGCGTGCGCGCGGTGATGACGCGCTTTCGCGTTCGAATCTGTGCCAGCTGGGAGTTCTGCGGTTCGGGATCGGCCTTTGACCGCTTCTTACTTTTTTTGTTTCGACCATTTTCATATCCGGCATTTGCATGCCGGATGGCACCGTCTATTTCGCCGGGGCCGATGGCCTCGCCGTTTTCCAGTCGCTGATAAAGTTGGTTGAGAATTTTGACGGCAACATTCCGATCGTCGTCACTGCCGCTTATCTTCAGACGATTTCCCTGCGCGACAATATTAACGCCCAGCCTGTCCTCAATAAGGGCAAGATGAGCGTCGAATTCACCAAACAAGTCAGCAGTCAATCTGTTGTCTTCAAATTCCAGTGTTTGAGAATGCTGGCCTGCGGATTCAGATTGTGTTGGTTGTGCCTTCGAAGTAGAGGACCCACGAACACTTGCCAAAAAATACTCTCCTCTTATTTGCCGCTATTCCGATCCGAATTATTTAAGTCTTAGATAGTCTAAGATAACTCGGATTGAAGCGCTACACCTAAACGGTCACAGGGACCCGGTTATCTTCTACAGATTCCGAAGTAATGACGCCGGTTAAACTATTGGGACCGGCAGATTGGATTTGCACGTTCAACAGCTCCCCGATTTGCTCAATTTGTCCTTCCGCAACAACGGATTGCAGGTAGGGGGAGCGCCCGACGATCTGTCCCTCGGTTTTACCCGCCCGGTCGAACAGCACGGGAAGGGTCTTGTCAACACAGGATTCATTGAATTCGAATTGCTGCTGGTTCAGGATCTGCTGAAGCTCCTGTAACCTCTCGCTTTTTATACGTTCCGGCACCTGGGCCAGAATGTTTGCGGCAGGAGTTCCAGGACGTGCACTGTATTTAAACGAATAGGCCTGCGCAAAATTCACATCCCGAACCATGTCCAGCGTTTCTCTAAACTCTTCGTCCGACTCATCGGGAAAACCGACAATGATATCGGTGGACAGCGCAATGTCGGGGCGTGCATCGCGAATTCTATCTATAATTTCACGATAGTCCCTGGCGGTATGTTTTCGATTCATGGCCGCCAGAATGCGATCTGAACCGGCCTGAAACGGCAGATGCAGATAGGGCATGAGCTTATCGATCTCTCCATGCGCCGCTATCAGATCATCGGTCATATCCTTGGGATGGCTGGTCGTATAGCGCAGCCTGTCCAGGCCCGGCAGTTCCGCCAGGGCATAAATCAACCGGGCCAAGGTTCCCTGGCGGCCGTTCGCCATGTCGCCGTGATAGGCATTGACATTCTGACCGAGAAGAGTGATCTCCCGAACACCGCTGTCAATCAGCTGTCCCGCCTCTTCCAATATCTCGGAAAACGATCTGGAAAACTCCGCACCGCGCGTATAGGGAACGACACAGAATGTACAGAACTTGTCGCATCCTTCCTGCACCGTCAAAAAGGCCGTCGAGCGTCGTTTCAATTGTCTCTTTTTGTGGACTTCAAACTTTTCGGCTCCGGGAAACTCGGTCTCAACGATATGCTGGTGACCGGCATCGGCTCTTTGCAGCATTTGTCCCAGTTCATGGTAGCTCTGGGGACCGACGACAAAG
>JANQOC010000086.1 GCA_028279265.1 Hyphomicrobiales bacterium | reverse complement strand
GCCCTGCCGGGTGTGGCCGCCGTCATGACCGGTGAGGATGTCGCCAACTCAGCGGGTCCGCTGCCGTGTTTCTCCAACCCTCCTGTGGAACAAAGATGTGTCGCCCTGGATCGGGTGAGGCATGTCGGCGAACCCGTCGCCATAGTCGCAGCTTCAAGTCGCTATATTGCCGAAGACGCGGTGAGGTTAATCGAAGTGCAGTATGAAGAGCTGCCGGTTATGAATGACCCGCGCGAGGCGATGCATGCGACGGGAGATAGTGTCCTGCATCCCGAACGCGGTGAAAACAACATTGCCATGCAGCGGACTTTTACTTTTGGAGATGTCGATGCAGATTTTGCACGGGCTGCGAAAGTGACAAAACGTTCATTGCGCTGGCCTCGAAGTGGCGCGCAACCGTTGGAGACCTGCGGAGCCGTTTCCGAGTATGACAGTGGCACAGGTAAGTTTAATATCCATGTTAACAGCTCAATGTACAATTATGTGGGCTGGTTGCTGGCGGTTTCGCTGGGTGTTCCCGTTCATAAATTGAACATTATCCCGACTATCGCCGGTGGTAGTTTTGGCTCCAAACTTTTTATTCATAAGGTTCCGGTCATCGCAGCCGTATTGGCGCGTGAGACGGGCAAACCGGTCAAATATCTTGAGGACAGGGCAGACAATATCATGGCCTGTGACCATCACGGGTCCGATCGTTACTACGATTGTGAACTGGCGCTTGATGACCAGGATATGATGATCTCCATGCGCTGCAAGGTAATCGACGATTATGGAGCCTATTTTCAGTTCGGTATCGGCCACCACGGCAACGCCTTGTCGCAAATAACCGGCCCCTATCAGATCGGAAGTGTCGAGGCGGATATTACCGCCGTGCTGACTAACAAGTGTCAGCAGGGGGCCTATCGGGGTTTCGGATCAGAGGTTTCCAATTACGTGATGGAGCGCATGGTTGATGCGGCCGTTTCGGAGTTTGATCTTGATCCGGTGGAATTTCGTCGCAAGAACCTCATTAAACCCGATCAGTTCCCCTATTTCATTCCCACCGGTAATGTTTATGACAGCGGCAACTATCCGGCTGTTCTCGACAAAGCCCTGGAAATGCTGGACTACGAAGGCTGGAGAAAAAAACAGGAGGCGGCACGCAAGGAGGGCCGCTACATCGGTATTGGAATTGCCACCTGTCAGGAGCGCAGCGTATTTTCCGCCACCGAGTTTTGGATGCTGAACCACGAGGCCGGGTTTGCACTTACCTCCTCGCCCGAGGGCGTATCCGTCAAGCTCGATCCGACTGGTAATGCGGTGGTTACACTTCAGGCTCCGTTTTGGGGGAACAGTCCGGAGACCATGGCTACAATGATTCTGGCAGAGCATCTCACTATGGATCCTGCCAACATATCCATCGTTTACTCGGATACGGACAACGGCCTTTCGGGCACGGGACCTGGAGGAAGCCGGTACACGGTCATGGTGGCGGGAGCTCTTGTCAGTGCGTCCGAAACCATTCGCAAGAAGCTATTCCTGCTCGGCGCCCATCTCCTGGATGCGGATCCTTCCGAAATGGAACTGGAAGATGGAATTGTCCGGGTCAGGGGTCGCCAGGGGGCAGAGATGTCAATTTCGGATCTGGCCATGCAGGCCCATTTCTTCCGCCTGTCTTTCCCGGATACACCGGAATTTGATACGGGTCTTGACGCTGCCTGTACCTATGATCACCCGCTGACAACGATGCCGTCAGAAGATCGCAAGGATCTGGGAATTTTCTATCCGATCATGGGGCATATGTGCCATATGCCGGTGGTTGAAGTGGATATCGAGACGGGCCAGCTGAAATTCCTGGACTATGTGGCGGTTCATGACTGTGGAACAGTGGTGAATCCGATGACCCTGGCAGGCCATATCCGAGGCGGAACGGCCCAGGGCATCGGTACAGCACTCTACGAAGAGTACAAATACAATGACGAAGGTCAGCTCCAGAATGTGAGTTATGCCGATTACCTGATGCCGACCGTGAACGAGGTCCCGGCCGACCTGCGCGTGGGCCATGTGATGACACCTTCACCTTTTACAGAATACGGCATCAAAGGCGGCGGCGAGGGGGGACGCATGGGGGCTCCTCCGGCAATAGCCAGCGCGATCGAAGATGCCCTTAAACCTCTGGGTGTGAAGGCCAACTTCCTGCCGTTATCACCGGCACGCCTACGCGGTCTTATCCGCGATGCCGGCGCCGCCTAGTCGACACACCCATTTCAGGGATTCGCGGAAGCGCAGCACTGTATTCATTTTGCTGCGTTTCGCCGTTAGTCCATCTCCTAACTTCAATTGTCAGCCGGGTTACGGAACGACATCATTTGTTTTATGCTTCGCCAAAGAATTTCTGTTTTGGGGCGAAAGTAACCCCCTACAATTGGCGAAAGATTGACTGAGTAATAGCCCCTGACTCCAAGTAGCCATTTATGAATTCATTGAACCAAAATTCGTTCACCTAACCAGATTGATGGCCAGGTAAATTGTCCCCGAAATCATTGCCGTCACG
>JANQOC010000085.1 GCA_028279265.1 Hyphomicrobiales bacterium | reverse complement strand
GGTCTCCCGAGATAGCCGGTCGCCTGGCACTCTGAGTTTCGTCCGGGCGAACAAGAAATGAATTCCCATGGGATGTTAAATATACCTGGTAATAGAGCGGCGCGATAAAAGTTAGGTAGGACGGCGAATGTTAGAACTTTATCATCACGGCTCGTCAGTTTGTGCGGCTAAGGTGCGTCTCGTTCTTGAGGAAAAGGAACTGGATTTTGAGAAGCACTACATCGATATACTACGTGGTGACCAGTTTCATCCGGACTATTTGAAACTCAATCCCAAAGGCGTGGTTCCAACCCTGGTGCATGATTCAAAAGTCATTACGGAATCCACCGTGATCTGTGAGTACCTCGAATGGGTCTTTCCCGATACATCACGGCTGATCCCCGCTGACCCCGTCAGCCACGCGGAAATGCTCTACTGGACCAAATTTGTGGATGAGGAACTCCACTGGGCCTGTGGCACCCTGACCTTCATGAGTTCCCATCGCTTCACCATTGGCAAGATGGGCCCCGAGAAGGTGAATGAGTTTCTCGACAGTACCCCTGTGCTCTCATTGGCATCGGACTGGAAGGTACGCAAGCGACGCTATATTGAAGACGGGTTTGACGATCCCGACGCGCACAAGGCCATATTGGTGCATGAATTGACACTGAAGAAAATGGACAAGGCACTTCAGAACGGTCCTTATCTGACCGGAGAAGACTTTACACTGGCCGACACGGCCCTTATTCCCTACCTCAACCGGCTCCACAAATTGCAGATGCTTGACCTCTGGTGCAAGCCTTACCCCAATGCCCTCCAGTGGTTTGAACGCATGCGGCAGCGTTCAAGTTTTAGTTCGGCGGTTGACAAATATTTGCCGTCTTCCTTGGCCAACGATCTGGAAACCAACGGCAGGAAAAGCTGGCCACGTGTAGAGGCCATTTTGGCTCAGGTTCGGCAACAGAACTGAACCGGTGCCTATGCGAAGGGCCTTTTCGGTTGAGAAGGGGATTAATTTCTCAGCTCAACAGGACATAGAAAAAAGTAATCGTCAAAATAGGAACTGTAAAAAAAAGAGTGCGGGACAATGCCCGCACTCTTTGAAGCCGTTCTATTTGAATTTGCGCCGTTGTTGGCGGATTAAGGAAGACCGACTTCCGGAATCTCAATCCCTTTTTCTTTGTAGTATTTGATGGCGCCTGGATGCAGTTTCATATTCAGGCTGACAAACGCGTTGTTCAGATTGATCGCGTCTTTGGCCCAGCTCGCCACCGCATACATCTCATCAACATGCTCCCAGAAGGTTTTGGTCATCTTGTAGACGACCTCCTCGGGAATGTCCTTGCGCGTACCCAGTGAGACCCACGCGGCAACTGTTTGGATCGGTTTTGTATTCACCTGATTGCCGCCATAGACATCAGCGGGAAACTGTCCCCGGGTCCGTCCGGGTATGGACATAACTTTTTTCATGGCCGGTTTTTCCCAATCGGAGTCGACAGCGCCCAGGAACCGCAGCTTGTTCGATAGAGCGATTTGGGCGAGTGCGGCGGTCGGCGGATTGCTGGGAGAAGTCAGCAGATCGATCTGCCGATCCTGAAAGGCCTGTGCTGCCGGTCCAAAACCAAGCTTCACAACCTCATAGTCCTTGCCAGGTTCAAGACCGGTAATAGCCTGGATAAAGCCACCGGCAACAATGCGGGCAACCGCAGCTGGGGGTCCAAGAAAGACGCGTTTGCCTTTGATGTCCGCCAAGGAATTAATGCCGGAGTCCGCGTAGGTCGCAAACTGGTAGAAGCCGATACGATAGTTAAAAATCGTCCGCAGATTTTGGGACATTTCCTTGGCGTTCTTCACCTTTTTAAACATCGCTTTGCCGTTTGACATCAGATGGAAGAGCGAAGGCGCGGTAAAGAAAAAGTCGATCTTGCCCTGGGCCGCATCCATGGCATGACGTGGCGCAATACCGGTTGCGTTAACCTGAATTTCGATATCCGGATTATATTTCTGAATGATCTTTGCAAAGGTCGTATTAAGGGCAAACGGTGTCGGCAGGTTCACTGTCGACATTTTGTAAAAGTCCTTGGCAGATGCGGACCCAGTAAGTCCGGCAACACCAACGCCCGCAACAACGGGCAGTAGTAGGATAAGGTAGAGTAGTCTTTTTATAGCGGGTTTCATTCATATTCCTCCCTGGGGTTTTCTCCTCGCCTCAAAGTACAACAACAATAAAGAGAGTGCAAAGGCTGTGACTTGAACTTCGGTAAAATCGAGGAGAACACAGACACCAAGTACAAGCCTCAGGATCCGTGACCAGAAAGGCAGGACCGTGCGATCGACGCCGCTCAGGCCGGTTGTCATGATCCAAATAGCCAGTGACAGCCGCATCAACACCCAAATAAAGGGGATGATTTCAAAGTCTGTGACGAGGGACAGCGAAGGATTGTAAACAAAGACAAATGGCACAATGAAGCCGACAAAAGAGAGCCGCAGGGCCTGGAGGGCGGTGGTCATCGGATTCGCCTGGGCAATGGGGGCGGCGGCATAAGCGGCTATGGCCACCGGCGGAATGATAGCGGACAGGACGCCGTAATAGAGGACGAACAGATGGACCAGCAGCTTGGGAACCCCAAGCTTCTCGATGGCCTCGCCCATGATAAGAACAATAATCAGATAGGCCGGAATGGTCGGCAGGCCCATGCCCAGTACGAGGCTGGCCAGAGCCACGAGGACAAGCGCGACAAACAGATTGGAACCGGCGAAGGCAAGGATCATATTGGAAAAACGAATGCCGAGCCCGGTCAGGTTCAAAACGCCGATAATGATACCGATGGCCGCCACGGCCACCATGATGCGTCCGCACTGCTCGCCGCCCTTGGCGAAGGCATTCACAAGGATCATCGGATTCTTCCGGACGATCGGGTTCATCAGGCCTAGTAGAGCGCCGATCACGGTCGCCCAGAGCCCGGCCATGGCCGGTGAGCGTCCCATGATCAGAACCCCTACAATCACGAAAATCGGGATAAAGAACATGAGGGATTTTATCCAGTCATCCCGGGTCAATTTCGTTCGCTCGGCTTTGGGGATCGCTTCGATACCGGTGCGCGCGGATTCGGCCCAGACCGCCACGAACAGGCTGACATAGTAGAAAACTGCCGGGATCAGGGCGGCGGCAATAATAACGAGATAAGGAATACCGGTGACGTCGACCATGACGAAGGCCACCGCGCCCATGACAGGAGGCATGATTTGACCGCCGGAAGACGCCGCAGCTTCGACACCGCCGGCAAAAGAATTCTTGAAGCCCCGTTCCTTAATCATCGGGATTGTAAAGACGCCGGTTCCGACAACATTGGCGGAGACACTGCCTGAAATCGTTCCGAAGAAACCGCTTGCGGCAATGGCCGCATGTGCCGGTCCACCGCGCAAGCCGCCGGTCAGGCTGATAGCAATGCGCAACAGCACTTCTCCCGCACCGGTAGCTTCGAGAACCGAGCCGAATACGATGAAGATAAATATGAGCGAGATGACAGTGATTACAATGAAACCGAATACACCGTCAAAACTGTACCAGACCGTGCGCAACACTTCTTCCGCATCGTAGCCCGCATGGGCAAAGATCCACGGGAGATCCGAGCCGAACATGGCATAGGCAACGGCCAAGATACACAGGATGGCAAGTGGCCAGCCGAAGGCGCGGCGTGTCAATTCAAGAACGGCAAGCAGGCCACCGGCTCCCACAAGCAAATCATTGGGCAGGAAACTGTACAGTCCGCTCTCAAGTTCATCATACACACCGACAAACCAGTAGAGTGCCAGTGTAATCAGCAGCAAAAGGATGAAGTCAACCGCCCACTGCAGGGAACTCACAAACTTGGAATCCGTCCTGTAGATCGTCACAAGCGGAATGGCGAAAATCGTGAGAACAACCGAGGCGCCGACCGTGAGGCTGCGCTGATAAATTTCATCGATCACTCCGAAGGCGGCGGTGTAGATTGTGACCAGAGCGATTGCGAAACCGAATACCCAGACCAGGCCTTTAGAAAAATTAAGCATAAATGATCTAGCCTGTATCCGCCCCGGGGCGCCTTGTCTGGCTCGTGTGCAAATGGCGCAGGGGAGCGACCGGTACAGACGCGGGTCGGATACGTCCATCACCCCGCACACAATTGTCCCGGTGATCGTCAAATTCTGTGGCGATCATACAACTTTCCCTCCCAGGGGCTATTTTATTGTTTTCATTTTTATTCGCCGGACAAAGTTTGGCGTAAAACGCGATGAAATTCAACTGTTGCGCATGCGGAACAACAATCTGACTTCACGGTACAAAAGTCACCGTGGACAGATATCAGAGCCTCTTGAGTGTGTGTTAAAGGGGTGGCTATGTACTGAGGTAGGGTTTTGGGGATTGTTTAAGTATCGGTGATCAGGTGCGTTCACTTTTGATGTGGTACAAATGGCGTGGTAAC
>JANQOC010000081.1 GCA_028279265.1 Hyphomicrobiales bacterium | reverse complement strand
CCGTTATCGTCGCTATCGCCGAGCCGCTGCAGACAGCATGCAGTCAGTTCCAGGTCGAGAATAGGCGCCAGTTCGCCGCCGATGGCGACTTTGTCGCTGTCGGGCAGGACCAGATAGATCTGAGTTCTCTGCGGGGACCTATTCACTTTGCTTTGCTGTACCGTCGATCCAACAGGATCGCCGGCACGTGACATTTGACATCAAAATGATCGGATGCGGGACTACGCGGCTTTCTCCATCGTCGCCTGCCACTCGCCCTTGGCGGCCAGACCGTTCATTTTTGCACGATGATTGAAAGCCGACTGTGCTGCCGCAACATTCTCCTCTTTGCCCAGCCACGCCTGAAGTGCGGATTGTTGCAATGCCCGGCCATAGGAAAATGACAATTTCCATGGCATATCAAAGTTTGCATTCATGGCCGAAAGGTGAGCGGTTGCCTCTTCTTCCGATTGTCCGCCGGAAAGGAAGCAGATGCCTGGAACCGCTGACGGCACCGTACGTTTCAGGCAAAAGACGGTTTGCTCGGCGACCTGATCGATATTTGCCCGGTTCGTGTTTTCTGTTCCCGAGATAACCATGTTCGGTTTCAGAATTGTCCCTTCAAGAAAAACCCTTTGCTCATAGAGGGCATCATACAGGGCATTGAGGGCCGCCTCGGTAACCTCGAAGCATCGTTCTATGGAATGTGGACCGTCCATGATCACTTCCGGTTCGACAATGGGCACGATGTTGTTTTCCTGAGCCAGGGCCGCATAGCGCGCCAGCGCATGGGCATTGGCGTTCAGGCAATATTGGCTCGGCAGGTGATCCGCAATGTTGATCACCGCCCGCCATTTGGCAAATCGGGCGCCGAGCTGGTAATACTCCTGAAATCTGCCCCGCAAACCGTCGAGGCCTTCGGTGACCTTCTCACCAGGTGACTGGGCCAGATCCTGGGCGCCTGCATCGACTTTTATTCCCGGAATTGAACCCGCCGCAGTAATCAGATCCACCAGCGGTGTGCCGTCCTTGGCCTTTTGACGTATCGTTTCGTCAAACAGGATTACGCCGGAAATCCAATTGCTCATGGCGTCTTCCGACCGAAAAAGCAGTTCGCGGTAGTCCCGGCGACTGTCATCGGTTGATTCAGTGTTGATTTGATCAAAGCGTTTTTTGATCGTACCGGTGCTCTCGTCGGCCGCAAGAATGCCCTTGCCGTCAGCGACCATGCCGTTGGCGATCTGTTCCAGCTGCTCTTTGTTCATGCTTACACCTCCAAAACGAATTACATGCTCCTTTAGGAGCGACTCAGCGCCGGATTAGTTATGGCGCTAGACAAGCTGTCCCATGGTGACAGCCGTATCACACATACGATTAGAAAAGCCCCATTCATTATCGTACCAGGACAGAACCCGGATAAGCCGGTCATCGACAATTTGGGTCTGGGTGGCATCGAAGGATGAGGAATGGGGATCGTGATTAAAATCAATCGAAACCAGGGGCTCCGTCACATAGCCGAGAACACCTTTCAGCTCCTGGGACGCGGAACGTTCCATGGCGCTGTTGATCTCATCTACAGAGGTGTCCTTTGAGGGAATGACGGTGAGATCGATCATAGAAACGTTGGGTGAAGGAACACGAATGGCGGTTCCATCCAGTTTGCCCTGCAACTCCGGCAACACAAGCCCAACGGCCTTTGCCGCTCCGGTGGATGTCGGGATCATTGACACCCCGGCTGCCCTGGCCCGGCGCAGATCGCTATGCGGCGCATCCAGGATACGCTGGTCGCTGGTATAGGCATGGACCGTCGTCATGTAGCCCTGGTCGATACCACAAACCTCGTGGATGACCTTGGCAACCGGTGCCAGGCAGTTCGTGGTGCATGAAGCGTTGGAGACAACCTTATGATCGGCGGTCAGCTGATCGTGATTGACCCCATAAACCACCGTCATATCGACATTGCTTCCGGGAGCCGAAATCAAAACCCGTTTCGCACCCGCCTCAATATGTGCCGAAGCAGCGTCCATGGACGTAAAAAAGCCGGTACATTCCAGGGCGACATCGACGTCTAAGGCGCCCCATGGCAGTTGTGCCGGATCCCTTTCGGAGCAGACCTGAATCGCCTGCCCGTCGATAATCATTTGATTTTCTTCGGATTTGATGTCGTGTCCGGCGGGACCATGGACCGAATCATACCGGTATAGATGCACCAGAGTTTCCGCCGGCGCCAAATCATTTATCGCCACGACTTCCAGATCTGTGCGGCCTGTTTCTTTGATTGCACGCAAGATATTGCGGCCAATTCTCCCAAAGCCGTTGATTGCAACTTTAACCGACATCGTTAATCTCCACTTCGAAGGTCTGAATTTTGGGAAGAGGGGTGACTCTTTTGCATTTTATTGCGCTTCTCAATACCTTTATCGACCCTTTGAATCAATACATGAACCGGCGGTTTTAAGAAGTTTGGCCAGGGGTCTCGATTTTCGATCCGCAACCGCATCCTGTACTAATTCAGACAACAGCGAATCAATTGCCGGTGTCTCCACCGACGGCTCGAATCCAATTGATATGAAACAAATTGGCCGGGGATCGTCAAAAATAGTCGGTTAAGGTTACGGGGTCTCGGCTCGAGCCCGCGTGATTCGATGGTGATTTCAGAATTTCTTTTCCTAATACACAAATAAATTCATCTGTCCAAAGTTCATTCCAGCCAAAATAAAATCCTTGGGATCAAAGGGTTGACACTAGGAGAACCTAGTAGGCGGTTCATTTGGTTACAAAATTTGTCCTCAAACACGATGCTTTTGGTTGACGTAATTTACTATCAGCTTCTATTTTTAAAAGTTCGAGAGGGTGAAATTCGATATCCCATCGGGCATCCGGTCTCAGATTCTATTCGGATAAATAAATGGGCAATATTCAGGATATTAAAAACGTTTCCATACGTATACAGGAAGCCATTAACAGTTTTGAGACAATTATACCTTCAGACAATGAACTTAATCGGACTCTTAAGACATTAAGAAATGATTTTAATTATCTGAATTCTGAGGTGCAAAAACTGGTCAACGAGCTGGAATCGGCAAACAGCCGGGCGGACGAGCTTTCAGAAATAAACAGTGCGGTGAACCAAAAGCTGAGTTCGGTTTTGGATTCCATTAGATCGGTTATTCAGGAACCCGTCTGAC
>JANQOC010000075.1 GCA_028279265.1 Hyphomicrobiales bacterium | reverse complement strand
TCAGTACCAGGTGCTTGCCCGGTGCGCCGATTCGATATGAGTGGCGCTCGACATTCTGCCCCCCAACAGAAATCTGCAGCGTGACCTCGGTACTTTCCGCTGCAGGCTCCATGGCTACGAGCTGACAATCGGCCTGCGGGGATTCACCAAAAGTCATAATGTCGACCCCCTGCTTTTCCGCCAGGGATTTCAAGAGTGGGAACTGGGCGTTGTCGCGATTAAGAATGGCCGTACCGGTCGGGGAAAGGCCACTGAAAATTTCTGCTTTAGCGTGAGCGATCCCTTCAATGTTCTCAAAATGACCGATATGAACCGGTTCGACATTGGTGATGACCGCCACATCAGGGCGGACCATGTTGCTCAGGGGTGTTATTTCTCCCGCATGGTTCATCCCGATTTCGAAGATTCCAAATTCGGTCGTTGCCGGCATGCGGGCGAGGGACAGGGGAACCCCGAACATATTGTTGTAGGACTTGACCGATGAATGGGTCTCTCCATAAGGCTCCAGCGCCCGTTTCAGGGCCCGTGTCGTACTTGTTTTACCCGCACTTCCGGTAATGGCGACAACACGAGCCTGTGTGCGGTCACGCGCGGCAGTTCCCAGATGTTCAAGCGCTCGGAACGTATCGTCGACCTTGATACACGGTCCGGAGATAGCGGTTTCGGCGGCGTTGAGGTCGGAGACCAGGGCCGCCGCGGCGCCCTTGTCGAACGCCTTGGCGAGATAGTCATGACCATCCGCCTGTTCCCCCTTGAGCGCGATGAACAGATCTCCTTTTTCCAGGGAACGGCTGTCAATGGAAACGCCGGTGACGGCGGCAGACGAACCACCTTCCCCCTCACCCGAATTCTGTCTGACAAGATTGCCGGCAACCGCTTTGGCGATTGCGTCAATTGTCCAAAGATTTTCCATCATGCCAATCGTAACTTAATCACGTGATTCCCTGTCGAGGACCTCTTGTACGGCCTCATGGTCGGAAAAGGGAAGTGTTTTATCGCCGACAATTTGTCCGGTTTCATGACCTTTACCGGCGACCAGGAGAATATCCCCGGCTTCCAACGATCTTATGGCGGTTGCAATGGCTTCATGACGATCGCCGATTTCAACGGCCCCGGAAGTTCCGCCCATTATTTCGGAACGAATTTGCGCCGGGTTTTCGCTCCTTGGATTGTCATCGGTGACAATCACGCGGTCGCCTTCGCTTGATGCAATCCGTCCCATCTCGGATCTCTTGCCCTGATCCCTGTCGCCGCCGCAGCCGAAAACGACGACGAGCTTGCCCCGGACATAAGGCCGGAGTGCCGACAGGGCGGAGCCCAGCGCGTCTGGCGTATGGGCGTAGTCGATGAACACACGTCCGCCCGTCCGTGATTGACCGACAAATTCAAGACGGCCGATCTCTCCCTGCAACCGCGAAACGGCGTCAAAAGCCAGGCCCGCATCCACTCCGGTGGCAATACACAGTCCCGCAGCGGTAAGGGCATTCGCCACCTGGAAACGGCCGATGAGCGGCAGTGTCGTCCGATAATCCCTTTCCCGGAAACGCAACCGGATGCTTTGATCGGCCTGCCCCTCGGTGATATCAAGGATCCGGATGTCCGCGGCTTCGGTTCCTATGGTCAGCACTTCGAGCCCGTTATTGAGAGCCGTCTCGCGCATGAAGTCAGATTCGTCTTCACGAAGATCGACAACGGCCGTATTCCCCGCACTGAGAACGCTTGAAAAAAGTTTGGATTTCTGCAGGCGGTAATCCTCGAAATCCTTGTGGTAATCCATATGGTCCCGGGAAATGTTTGTGAAGGCTCCTGCCTGCATCGCAACGCCGTCAAGGCGCTGCTGCTGCAAACCATGACTCGAAGCCTCGAGTGCGAGATGCGTCACCCCCTCCCCGTCGAGTTCCGCCAGCAGCTTGTGCAGCGTTACGGGATCGGGGGTCGTCAAGGCGCCGGGAACCCGCCGCTTGGGAGTCACGAGCCCGACGGTTCCGAGACTGGCCGCCCGGTGTCCCGCCGCCTGCCATATCTGGCGGACAAAGGACGCCACGGACGTCTTGCCGTTCGTCCCGGTGATGGCCACGATGCAGGACGGTTGCCGGCTATAAAACGTCGCAGCCATTTTTGCGAAGATGGAGCGCGGCGCGCTTACCTTGAGCACGGGTACGGGCAAATTAGATTCGAGTGACGCTGCCTCAGAGATTAAAATCGCGCCGGCGCCCCGGCGCACCGCATCTTCCACAAATCGCGCTCCGTCCGTATTCGTACCGGAGAAGGCGGCGAACAGAAATCCGTTTTCCACATGACGGCTGTCTGCGGTTAATCCCGTGATTTCTATACCCTGGTATTGGGCCGGTATGTCCAGCAATGAGCCGGCGAGTGCACCAAGATTCATAACAACGGTCTTCTTTGCCTGGGAATTGGCCCACAGCATGGATTTGAGTCTGCACCTGCAATTTTGCAGCCTGCACAGGCAAGAATGTGCTTCCGGGTCGAATTACAGTCCCTGTCTAGAACGACAAACAGGCAATAATCCGGATTCTTACACAGATTTTAATAAGGCGGGCGGCGATTTTCGTCAAACGAAGTTGTGAATTCCTTCGCCGGGACGACGCCGAGCATTGGCCCGATTCGATTGATCAGGCGGGCGGTGACGATGGTGGCGTTCTTGCCTGCCGTCGGGCGCGTTTTCTTGTTCGCTTCGGCCTGCGGTTCATCGAGCATGATGAAAGTCAAATAGGCCGGATTGTCAGCGGGAAAAATGCCGACAAAAGACGTCAACAGCGCATTCGTGTCGTACTTGCCGCCGATAACTTTTTCAGCAGAGCCGGTTTTGCCGCCGACACGGTAGCCGTCGACTTCCGCACTTTTTCCGGTTCCGGCAACCACGTTCTGCCGCATCAGTCCGCGAATTTGATCAGAGGTCTCTGCGCTGATAATTCTTTTGCGATGCGTTTGGCGGCCCTCTTTCGAGGCTTTGAGGAAGGTCGGATGAACCGCGAATCCACCGTTGACCAGAGCCGCCACGGCCGTCGCGAACTGCAGCGGCGTGGTGGATATTCCGTGACCGTAAGAGATGGTCATGGAATGCACATCCGTCCAGTGTTTCGGTAGCTCGGTCCGCTTGCTGACACCAATCTCGGTTTTCAGGGGCTCCACCATGTTCAGTTTCCTGAGAAATGAAAGGTGCCACTCCTTGCCGAACTCCAGGGCCATTTTCGCCGTACCGATATTCGAGGAATGGATAAAAACCTCCTGCAGGGTCAAGGGACGCTTTTGTCCATGATAATCATCGATCTGATGACGGCCCTTCCTGATGGGTTCGGAAACGTCGTAAATCTTGTCCAAAGTCGCCGTTCCAAGCTCCAGGGCGATAGCCACGGTGATGACTTTCATCACCGAACCCAGTTCGAAGGTTCCCTTGCTGACCCGGTCATAGCGCTCGGTTTCCAGAGCCTGGGAACGCTGGTGCGGATCGAAATCCGGCAGGGAACTCATGGCAAGAATTTCACCACTGTTCACATCGAGAACGATACCGACGGCCGCTTTGCTACGATAACGATGCATGGCCGATGAAAGCTCCTGGCGCAGCGCATGCTGGGCACCGAGGTCAATTGACATCTGCACAGCCGGCTTATCATGGCGGTTTACGGATCTCGGCAGGTAAAGGCCGCTAACATTTTCGATATAGGCTTCAATTCCGGAAAGACCGCGATTGTCGACATCGACGATCCCCAGGAGATGAGCCGCGGTCTGGTTTGCCGGATAGACCCGACTCAGTTCCGGTACAAAGCCGAGGCCGGGCAGCCCGAGGTCATGGACCCGTTCCTGCTGCCGCGGGCTTAATCCACGTTTGATCCAGACAAACTGCTTCTTTGATTGACGAAGCCGGTTTTGAAGTGTTTCGAATTTCAGGTCGGGAAATTCGGCCAACAGGTTTTCGCTGACTTCATCCACATCATTGATCTTGGATGGATTGGCGAACAGCGAAGCGGTCATCACGTCCGCCGCCAGGAGCGTACCGTGGCGGTCAACAATATCCGGACGGGACTTTAACTGCCTTTGCTCTTCAACGACAATTTTGGAAAGCCTGGGAGCGTCTTCGAACCCGAGCCCCAGAAGCCGGAACGCGATCGTTGCATAGACCAGGAGAAAGCCGATCAGCGACAGGACCAGACGCCGGTGGGACTGCCTGTTATGTGCGCCGGCTGTGCCCTTGCCTGCTGTCGCCGCTGCCTGTGTCGTCATCGTGTTCCGCCTCACTCGGTCCGCGCTTCAGCGCCGGGCTCGGAATCGAATCCGGGCAGGCTCTCAAGATAAGCGGCAAACTGCTTTTCGTTCATGATCTGGCGAAGATCGGCCGGAGACATTTGCAGGAGCTCGCTCGCCAGAACTTCAAGACGGGCCGGGCGGCTCAAATAGCTCCATTCCGCGCGGAGAATGCTGATCGCTTCTTTTTCGCGTTCGATCTCCTTGCTCAGGTGACTCGCCTGTTGTTCCAGTTGCTGGGTTTCGAAAGAGAGCTCGAACGCCAGGAAGGCTAGGGCACCGGCAATCACGAACGTAATGGCATTAACGATCCGTATCATTGGACGAAGGTTTCCCCTTTGCTTAACCCCTTGGACCTCATGGTTTGCCTATCTCGGATCAATCCGGGGTATTCCCAACCCGTCGAAATCCAAGGGCACGGTCTCCTCTTCGGTGCGCTCAGCCGCTCGCAGGCGCGCCGACCTGGCGCGGGGATTCACCCCGACCTCTTCCCCTGTTGGCTTAACCGCTTTACGGTTAACAAGTCGGAAACTTTGGACCGGCCGTTCCACCACTTCCGGCCTATGCCGGGAAGGAAGCGGTACGTTACCGGACCTCCGGGTGAGAAAATTCTTTACAATCCTGTCTTCCAGGGAGTGAAAGCTGACCACGACCAGGCGTCCCCCGGGACGAAGGATATTTTCCGCGGCCCCGAGCCCATAGGCCAGTTCCTCCAGCTCCTGATTGACGTAGATGCGCAGCGCCTGAAAGGTCCGGGTCGCCGGATTGATACCGTCTTTGCGCCGCCCGATGACCGAGCCCACGAGATCCGCAAGCTGTTTTGTCGTAACAATCGGCTGTTCCTGCCTCTGCCGGACGATGGCCCGGGCGATTGCGCGCGAGCGTTTTTCCTCGCCAAGCTTGTAGAGAATGTCAGCCAGAATTTGCTCGTCAAGATCGGCGATAATTTCCGCAGCGCTCTGACCGGACCTGCCCATGCGCATATCCAGGGGCCCGTCTGACTGAAAGGAAAAACCCCGTTCCGGCGTGTCGAGCTGCATCGAGGAAACGCCGACATCGAGCACGACGCCGTCGACGTTTGTTTTTCCGCATTTGCCCGCCAGCGACTGCAAATCGGAGAAGCATCCTTCGATAATTGTAAAGTTTCGGGGAAATTCTTTTTCCAGTTCGCGGCCGATCTCCAGGCTTACGGGATCCCGGTCAATGCCGATAACATGGCAATCCGCCGCTTCAAGAATGGCCCGGGAATACCCCCCGGCACCGAATGTACCGTCGATGTAGGTTTCGCCGTCAGCCGGTTTGAGCGCCTCCAGGACGGATTGAAGCAACACAGGAATGTGGCGTTTCGGTTCGCCGCCGGCACCGCCCCCAGTGCCGCCATTCGCCATCATTCCCGTGCTCCTTCTTGACCGTCCGAGCGTTTTGTCGCGTCAGAACGGTCCCCCGCGCCCAGTAACTTTCTAAGATCGTCCATTTTACCTCGTGATTGCTTGCGGTAATTTTCGAACGTCTCAGGTTCCCAGATTTGAAACTTGTTTCCAAGTCCGACAAAAGTGACTTCACTTGTGATCTTGGCGTGGTCGCGCAGTCGCTCCGGCAGAACGGCGCGCCCATCCTGATCGATTTTGATAATTTCGCTTTCCCCAAACAATGCAGTTGCGAGCGGATCTCTCTCATCTGAGTAGGGCAGAAGCTGTTCAATAATCCCGTCAATGCGGTCGACAAGCCTCTGGCCGCCTGCATCGAGCGCTGAATTGTCGAGTGAGGGGTAGCAGTAAAACTGACCCGCAAATCCATCGGCCGCCAGGACATTTCGGAAGGGCTGCGGAATGGATATCCGGCCTTTGGCATCAATTTTTTTGACGTATGTAGAGACAAAGCGATCCATCCCCTTGCTGAAATCTCCGGCCTGTTACGCGTCTTACCTGCCCCGCCCTTGAAAGAACGGGTCCAGACCGATCATTCGACCGCCTGGAATAGTCCTTCATCAGTTAGCTGACGCCTCAAATCGGTTGGGGAGACGATAATTCAGCCCGTTTTGGCCGATCCCCGCGCTAACGCCTCCCACAACTCAGCTCTGCTGAACGAACTCTTATGGGATATCATGGGTAAAATTGGGAGTCAATGGGCATTAACGGTTCTTAATGGTTTCTAGTGGATAACTCAGGTCTCGATCGGGCATGGCCCTGTTGCGCCGCCATGCCTGGAACCGGCCGGTGACTTCTAAGAGACTGAATTTTATGGGTTATTTCCGAACGTGGTACCGGCGGTACCACTTCGGGAGCCGCGGTTGTGGGCCTTCCGTCGGGAAAACAGGCGTCAAAGCCCCGAAAAACAATGGGAATAGCGTTCTGCGACTATGTTCCGATCCGGAAACGGGTTCCAGATCAACACCTTAGACCAACAGTCCTGCAGAAATCATAAATTCGGGATTGTAGCGCTCAGGAGCCTGTTTTCAGTCGCGTATTGCGATAACTCTCAGCCGCGGATTCTGTGATCTGGCTGGTCTCGGCGGACGAGGAAAGCCCGGGTTGCGCCGTAATTTCCCGGGAAACCTCGATAAATGCCTCGATGGCGTCCTGGGCCCTTTCCATCTCGGCAAGGGCGGCTTCATCGGACGCATCACTTGGATCGGATGGGATTTTCGCAAAATACCGGTCATGGATAATCTGAAGATTACGTCTCAGTTCAGAACCGCCCTTTGAATTTCCCATTTTTGCTTCACCCTTGGTTTTAAAAAAAATTGAGGATCTAACGCAGGGAACCCGAGTGCTCCAGACATGCTATCTATCTTCACCATATGCCGGATTAAGAATAACAGTGACCATTGGGTAACACGATTCGGGAAGCCGTTTGGGAAATGACCTGCAGTCATACACAGTTCACTTTGTTGCTGGAAAGAAAAATCTATGTATTTGACGCGAGAACGAGGCAGAAAATTCGCCCGATTTAAGGAAGAACTGTCTAATTGAGTATTTACCTGTTATCTTTACTTATAATGAGAAAAAGTTAATGAGAATAAGTGAAATTCGATAGACTTAAGAAGCACGGAAGCGAAAGTCCAGGTGGAACTGTGCTTTGAAAATACAATCGTGAGGGAGCTAAATTCATGAGCCAGACCTTGTATGAACGCTATGGTGGATTTTCGGCCATCAGCCGGCTGGTCATGGCCTTCTACGACAATCTTTTGGATTCTGACCAGATCGCCGATTATTTTGAAGATGTAGATATGCGGCGTTTGATAGACCATCAAACCAAGTTTGTCGCCTCGCTGATGGGGGGACCCGCAAGCTTTTCGAACGAAGCCCTAAAGAACGTTCATGCGCGTCTGAATATCGACAATGCTTCTTTTAATGAAATGGCAAAGATACTGCGCCAAACCATGGTAGACTTCAAAATTGAGGAAGACGACATCGACCTGGTCATCCAAGCGATCGAAGACCGACGGCATGCCATCGTCAATCATGAGGCACAGGGATAATGACCGAACCTGCCGAAACTAGGCCGGATATCGAACCTCTGAACCTGGAATTTTTCAACAACGCCCTGCTGAACAATGTTGGTGTGGCCATTGCCATATTCGATCTGAATTCCCTGGAAATACTGTTCAATAATCTAAAATTCCACGAACTCTTCATCGACCGAGCAGCGAATGCAACGATTGATCAGATCATTGGGATTTCCGACATCGATAAGATCAAGGACAGTGACGGCTGGACGCAAGAAATTGAAATTAAGGTCAAGCGCCGCCAGACCTCCCTGTCGATACAGGTCTCACGGCAGGAATTATCGGGCCAGGAAGTCGGCCTTGTGGAATGTCACAATATCTCGAAAGTTAAGGAACTGGAGTACATGCTGGAATCCTATTCCAAGATGGTCGAGAAAAATGCCCGGGAGTTGAGGCGAGAAAAAGAGCGCGCCGAACGTCTCTTGCTGAATATCATGCCGAAAACCGTTGTCGAGGAACTGAAGGAATTCGGTGTGACAACCCCGCAGCGTTATGACGACGCCTCGGTTCTTATGCTCGACTTCGTCGGATTCACCGAAATGTCCATATCCCAGGATCCGACGGCGCTTGTTTCGGAACTGAACGATATTTTCACGTCATTCGACCGCATTGTCGAACAGTTCGGTTGTGAGCGCATTAAAACCATTGGTGACGCCTATATGGCGGTCTCGGGCATTCCGGATCCGACCGTGGATCATATTCACAATATTGCCCAGGCCGCGCTTTTGTTTCGTCGCTATATCGAACGGCGCAATAAAACCAGTACCGTCAAATGGTCCTGCCGCATCGGCATTGCCACCGGCCCTGTTATCGGATCCATCGTCGGAGTGCAGAAATATGTCTATGATATTTTCGGCCCCGGCGTAAACTTGGCCTCCCGTATGGAAGCCCTGTCGAATTCCATGGAAATCACCCTGCCTCGTAGTGTCTACGACAAGATTGAAAAGGATTTTCAAATGGAACCCATCGGTCAACATGACATCCGGGGTTTCGGGGAAATGGA
>JANQOC010000059.1 GCA_028279265.1 Hyphomicrobiales bacterium | reverse complement strand
CATGGTGGATGAGTGGCTTTCCAAAGCCGGTTCCGCCGGGAAAGACATCATCGAAGAATACAAGAAGTAAAACAGTGGGCTGCTGGAAACTCCAGCAGCCTTTTCTCCCAAGTTAAATCGAATGAATTCGATGTCGGAAGTAAAACCCGAAAGTTTTGTTATGCTCGCGTCCGAGGTTCAGTATGTCGACGAAGCCAATGAACTTGATCTCTGGCGGCAGCACCTTGAGAGGATAAATAAGTCAATTTCTGCGGCAATTTCCAATTGCGGAACGAAGTTTGAAATCGAAAGACTGCTGCAAGAAAAAGCGGTCGTATATTTCAAAATCAAAAACTCGGAACAGCAAGGCAACTAATTTTTTTGTTCATTGGTTTATTTGTTTATTCCACTTTTTCTACTGATCCACAAATATTCTTCACGAGTAGGCCACGCTTTCATTTCAAAGTGTTTGTGAAAGGCTATGACCCGAATTGCGCTTGATCATCTGTCCAAGATCTTAGATTACTTCACTTGCATTCGTAACCTTCTGACGAGCCGTTAGAGTATTTTCCTGCGCTATTTGCCGCACAGGCAGGAGTGGGAATAGGGCATGAAATTAACTATAAAATTCAGGGACAATCGCAACCGTTATTGACCTTCACTAGGATAGTTTGAAACAACTAGGTGGGCGTGTCATGAGGCCAAGTGCAAAACGAGAAGTTTCTGCGGATTGTTACGAAGCAGGAATTGACCTGATGATCGAGTTGCAGAGGAGTATTACCGAAATTCAAGCCCTCAAGAGCAAGTTCGAACGCAATGCCGAAGGCCCAACCGGTCAGCAAGACCAGGATATCGTGAATAATCTGAACCAGCGCCTTCTCAATTTGGAAGAATCAAAAAGAAGTCTCTCGGAATTTTTCGTAAGCCGCTTTGAAATTTCCCCCGTAAGTGCATAGTTTGAGTCTGACAGCCTGTTTGCTCTGCAAGTATCACTGTTTGAGAGTTATATGGTCGTAGCAAATAAATCCGCCAGAGAACTGGCTCCCGAATATGACGCTGTTGTCGTCGGTTCCGGATATGGAGGCGGCGTTGCCGCCAGTCGTCTTGCGCGCATGGGATATTCAGTCGCCGTATTGGAACAGGGGCGGCTCTGGCGTCCCGGAGATTTTCCGACCACGGCAAAATCAAGGCGCAAGGTGACCAGGATTGCTGGTTTGCTGCCGAATGTCGGTGATCCCACCGGTCTTTACCGACTGACTGTAGGCAAGGGGCTCACGGTTTTTGCGGCGACAGGAGTTGGCGGCGGTTCGCTCATCAATGCAGGCGTGACAATTCGGCCAAATCTCAATCGCTTGAGAAATGAAGGATGGCCGGAGGCTGTTATTGGAGATGGACTTATTGAAGAAGGCTTCAGGAGGGGGGAGTTTATGCTCGGCACAGCGCCAGTTCCCAAGCCCGAGCGTTTTGCCAAATTCGCTGGAATGAGGAAGGCGGCAGACGCCGCCGACACTTCCTTGCACCTATCTTCGATGACAATAGCGCACAATCCGGGGTTGAATGCCGTAGGCGTGATGCAGGAAGGCTGCAAAAATTGCGGCGACTGCTGGTCAGGTTGCAATGCCGGCGCCAAAAACACGGTTGGAATTACTTATATCGTCGATGCCTTCGATCACGGCGCTGAAATATTCTGCGAGAGTCGCGTTGATGCCATTGCTCGTACCGGTGATAATTGGGAAATTTCCGTTCAAGATCTATCTGGTACTAAAGGCTTCTCAAAAACGACTGCCGGTATACTCGTTCTTGGGGCCGGGACACTGGGGACAACGGAATTGCTTCTTCGGGCGAAACAGCGCGGCCTTCCGCTTTCTGATATGTTGGGACAAAAGTTTTCGGCAAATGGCGACGACCTGGTATTTGCGGCAAAGCTCAAACAGCCCGTTCATGCGATAGCGACCGGATATCCCACTCAGGCACCTCCCGGAACCGCGGTTGTCGGCCCCCACAGCATGGCTCGGATTGACCTTGGCAACGAAGAAGAACCGATTTGCCTTCACGACGGCACAATGCTGGCCATGATGGCCTCAATTGCGCCGTTCAAGGAAGTTCTCAAAGGCAGCTTCGGGCGGGCCTGGCGTCAGATACGCGGTGGCATTTACGGTGATGAGCACAGCCGGACGCAGATTTTCTATGTCGTTGCCCATGATGATGCCAGTGGCCAATTGCGACTTCACAAAGATCAGGTCATCGTCGACTGGCCCGAATACAGCGACAGTTCTGCACGGGTAGAGACCGAGAACAAAGTCAGAGCGGTAATCGAAGGCATGGGCGGAGAGTTTCATACTAACCATTTCGCGCTGAAAGTGTTCGGAGGAAATAGGATTATCGCCCATCCGATGGGGGGATGTGCCATGGCCGAGACCTCGGACCAGGGTGTTATTGCGCCTGATGGTCGCGTGTTTGATCCGACTAAAGGAAAAAACGGCGTCCATGAGGGCCTTTACGTCTGTGACGGGGCGGCAATTCCTACATCCATAGGCGTGAGTCC
>JANQOC010000058.1 GCA_028279265.1 Hyphomicrobiales bacterium | reverse complement strand
CAGCTATAAAATGTTAGAGGAATATCCGGGTCAAAGCGAAGATGATGACGCTCCCCACGCCGTTGCAGGAAGAAAAGTCGCTTCAAATTTTAGAGAAATACTCAATAATTACCGGGAGATGATGCCCGGTTCCTGAATTTTCTGGATCGCCAGCGTTATCTGACAAGAACATTTCCGGCACCCATTCTCCTAAAAAACCGCAGCGGTTCATAAACAAATCTCGGGTTTTCCCCAAACATTGAGTGAGTATTGGCGAATACTTTGTACGCTCACTGATTCGTAATAGAATCATGATTCGGGAATGTTTGTCACAGGGGGCAACTATGACGGATCAGGAAATCAAAGCTTTATTACATCCGAAGGAAAGTCGTTACTATATTCTTTCGTTAGTTGCACTCACGCCAATTGCCCTCTTGCTAACTGCCCTGGTCATAGGAACCTTTGGCGGCGTCCTGCTGTTTTTCGGTTTTGCATATTTGACCATTTGGTTTGTGCAAAAAATGATACGCACCTGGTACCTTGCTCACTGCGCGCGAGTTGACGAACACAGCTTTCCCGGAGTCCATAAAATTGTCATGGATGTTAAGTCCGCGCTCGGGTATGACAAACCTGTTGATGTGTTTGTTGTCGAAGAGGGTTCTTTCAATTGCTTGTTGATGCCTTTTTTCAATCGAAAGATCCTTGTTTTAAATTCCGGATTACTTGACGAAGGCGTTTCCGCAGTTGAACTCAAATGGTTGGTTGCCCGATTTATCGGATCATTGCGGGCAAAGAGTTATCGCCTGTCTATTGTTCAGGCTCTTATTTCGACCTCCGAAAAACTTCTGATTTTCAATCTGCTTCTCTACCCATACGAACGTGCGATCGTTATGTCCGGTGACCGGATTGGTTTAGCCGCCATCGGTGGAGATATTACGTCCGCCATCAGTGCAATGAACCGACTCTGCGTCGGAACCCGCTGTTCCTCTCTTGTCAGCCTGACAGGGATTGCAAGGCAGGAAAGCGATATACAGGGCTTTTTCGGATTTTTGGTTCGCGCCTTCTCCAGCCATCCACCATTGGTGCATCGCTATCGTGAAATCCTTCGCTTTGCCAATGACGCTTATCCTCATCGACTTGGAGATTTCAGCCGAAATCTGGTCGGGAAAGTGCGTCAGGCTGAATACAATCAACAGCAAGCTGCCTGACTGAGCCCGCTTGTTGAAGCGAATTGAAGTCAGCTGTACTGTTGAAACTTACCAATTTGGCTCCGAACCCTAGCCGCGGCATGGTGCGAGGAGCTTCTATTCTCTATCGCGTTATTTCTCGAATTTACGAGCCAGGGCGTTCGCCCCGTTGATGATAAACCCCTGATCGGAACCAAGAAGGAAGAAACTAACCCCTTTCGACTTCCACGCAACGGCTTCTTCAACTGTAGGGGTGAACATGCCGATGGTGCGGCCGGATTTTTTCGACTTGTCGACGATGGTCTCAACAGCGTTCATGACAGATTTTGCATTGGCTGACGTTTCACCCAAGGCAATCATCAGGTCCATTCGTCCAATAAAAAAGGCATCAACTCCATCAACAGCCAAAATCTCATCAATGGCATCAACAGCTTCGACATCCTCGATCTGAGCAACAAAAACTGTCTGCTTCGAACTGAGATTCAAGTGTTCTTCAACGGATCGGGATCCAAAGCCTGCGGCCCGCGTTGACCCGGCAAATCCCCTGCCCTTCCGACCATAATGCGTCGCCTGAACCATGTCAGCGGCCTGTTTTGCTGAAGTAATGTGGGGAACGAGGATTCCCGTAGCGCCGCTGTCGAGAGCGGACAACAAGTGCTCCTCTCTGGGTGACGGGATACGCACAAGGCTGGGCATATCTTTAAGTCTTAAATTGGCAAGTACGGAGTCGACCGTCAGGCGATCAAACGGTGCATGTTCCGCATCAATGCAGATCACGTCCAAGGACGTTTGTCCTAATATTTCCCCGAGAACGGCGACAGGCGTTTTGAGAAAGGTGCCGGCTATCGTTTTCCCGCCTAGCAACCGATCCTTGAAGGTGGCAATTCTCGAACCCTCACTCATTGTTCTCGAAACTCCCGAAATTGATTTTTGAACCTGCTCGGCTAGAACATGAAGACAACGCTTCTTCCAGAAATGTTGATGCTGACTAAGCTGTTTTTCGTTCAATAAGACGACAGGGTACCAGCACTTTCTCCATGAGCTGCTGTCTGCCCGTGACAAAACGGTCGAGCAAATCGATGGTCCGGTCGATCATCTGCTTCACGGGGAGGCGGACTGTCGTCAGATTGTAACTCTGCCAACTGGCCATAGGAATATCGTCAAAACCCACAACAGCTATATCCTCGGGTATTACGGCACCAAAGTTCAGCCGCGCGCCATCCAGGAAACCGATTGCGGTGAGATCATTACCGCAAAGAACCGCATCAGGTTTCCTGCCTGCGGAAAGCAATTCACAAGCCGCATCGATACCGCATTGGTAAGTATAGTCTCCCGGAATTTGTTTAAAGGCCTGAAGTCCGGATTCCTCTAAACCCCGCAGATAGCCGGCGAGCCTGGCCTTAGATGTCCAGCTCCCTGCCAGGCCCTGAATGATCGCAATCCGCTTTCGTCCTGTTTTCACAAGATGCTTAGCGGCAAGACTGCCCCCAAATTCAAGATCGGCACAAACCGAAGCTGTGACTCCCTCTTCATCTATGCGGTTGAGTATGACCGTCGGAATACCCGCCCTGTCGCAATCTGCAATCATGTCTTGCGAAACGACCAGGGAGGTCAATAGAACGGCACCCGCCTGGTACTGACGAAACATGGTTAGTGCCTGATCTATGACGTTCTCCGGACCGATCTGCGCAGTAATGGGAATGAGACCGGCAGACTGAAGCCCTTCTGTCAGGGCCGAATGGATCTGGGCGTGAAAAGGATTATGCAAATCTCCCATGATGATGCCGACGATCTTGCTGCGCTTCGAAATCAGAGCTTGAGCAATGGCATTCGGCTCATATCCGAGCGATTTGGCGGTGCTGAGAATCTTTGCCCTTGTCGCTGGCTTCACATAGGCGTCAGGAGAAAATGCGCGGGAAACGGTTGAGCGGGATATTCCCAGCTCTTTTGCGACATCCGCCGCGGTTACACGTGAATCTTTCAGCATGGTCTCTAACATCAAGTAATAAATCGAATAGCTAAACTACTGCACGCGAACGCAAAAATAAACAGATTTATTGCAGAATATTTAATATTGAAGCTTAAATAATAGTATGTTAATTTATGAACACGTGTGCAGAAAATGCACCAGAATGAATCATCAAGGAGGATATCATGCTCTTTCGAAAGTACTTTCGCTTGGGTGCCGTCAAACTGCTTTCACTGGTTATAGCACTCGGCCTGTTGCCGCCGAGCATCCAGGCTGCCGACACCGTCAAATGGGATCTCGCACTGTTTGGCAGCCCGGCTTTCCGCGTCGCGGGCGAGTCCTTTGCGGACTATGTAAACAAGAATAGCAATGGAAGTTTTCAAATAACGGTTCACAAGGGAACTCTGTCCCCGAGCCGGGAAATTCTGGACAATTTGTCTATCGGCGCTTTTCAGTTGGGTTATGTGGTGTCCTCCTATCATCCGGGAAAGAATCCGCTCATTTCAGTTTTGGACCTGCCCTTCCTGCCGTTCAATTCCATGGAGGATCGGGCAAGAACCTCTGAAGCTCTGTTCAAACACCCTGCTGTAAAAGCGGAATTCAACCGCTGGAAAACGGTTCCCATCATGGCCGTTGTCCAACCCAATTACGAAATTATGGGCAAGGGTACTCCTCCCAAATCGCTCGATGCCTTTAAGGGTATGAGAATCAAGGCAACCAGCGGCATCGGCAATGCCTTGGCAAAATTTGGCGCATCGCGCATTTCGATGACTGGATCGGAACAGTATAATGGACTTCAAACCGGCGTTATTGACGCCGTTGCGGCAACCCCGTCCGCCCATGGTGGCTGGAAGCTCTACGAACTCTCCAAATGGTACACGGTAGGGATGAAAGCCGGCTCTGCCCACGTGTCATTAGTGGCAAACGCCGATGCTTATAAGGGTCTCTCGGATAAACACAAGGCCCTTATTGAGGAAGCAAAAAAGCACGCCTATAGCGAAACGATCAAGGCGCAATCGCAGGCAGCGGCAACTTATGAGCCAACCCTCAAAAAGCTCAAACTTCAACGCATTGACGTGCCGGACACCATGCTACAGGAGCTGCGGGCCAATGCGGCAAAGCCTGTCTGGGATTCCTTTGTATCAAACCTAGATAAAAAAGGATTGCCAGGTCAGGAAATTCTGGACTTCGTCATGACGGAAGCCAAGAAGTCCACGAACTAGCTGGTTCAGACTCAGACTCGCTTCAGCGGGATGGCACTGACCGGTGCCATCCTCCCCCTCCCCAACGTCAAACTTGCAGCTGAACTAGATGCCCGATCCAGCAAAGAAATCTAAACTGCAGGTCCTTGATCAAGTGCTCATGAAAATAGAAGTGAGTACGGCAATCATCGCCGGTGCAATTATTTTTTTCCTGATGTTTCTTGTAACAGCGGAAGTGTTTCTCCGCCGGGTGTTCAACAATCCGATCCCAGGGCAGCAAGACATCACCATATTATCCATGGTGTCTTTCGGCGTGCTTTGTATTTCCTACTGCTATCGACAGGCTGGGCACATTCGAATGGATCTCTTGCTTAAGAAATTCACCGGACGAATTCACTGGTCCCTCAATCTCGCTGTCACCCTGATTGCCCTGCTCACCGTGACAGCGATTTGGCCCGGTACGTGGACCCATTTTTTACGGGCCTTTCAATTCGGCGATTCGACATTTGGCATTGGACTTTCGACCTGGCCTTCTAAATTGGCAGTTCCTGTGGGCCTTGGCGTGCTCTGGCTGAGGCTGCTTCTCGAAATCTATGTCTATGGGAGGCTCATCAAGAATCCGGAACTCGAACCCATAGCGGTCCCCATGCCGGCGGATCCAAGAGAAAAAATGGATGCTTGACTGACATGGATCCCTTAACACTCGGCGCGCTCGGATTTCTCGTCCTCATTGTCATGGTTGTACTGGGCGTCCATATCGTATTCGCCACGGCACTTACCGGTTTTATTGGAATCGCAATACTGAAGGGTTGGACTGTTGCTGCAAATGTCGCGGGCATTATTCCCCACTCAACGGCTTCCAACTATCTGTTCAGCGTTCTGCCGATGTTTATATTGATCGGTTTTTTTGCCCATGCTTCCGGCATGGTTGGCGGTGCTTACAGGGCCGCGCGGGCCTGGATGGGATGGATGCCTGGCGGACTTGCAATTTCAACAGTGTTGGCGGCAGCTGGATTTGGAGCCGTATCGGGTGCCAGTCAGGCGACCGCCGCCGTATTCGCTCGTGTCGCCATTCCTGAACTATTGAAATTCAAATATAATCCATCCCTGTCGGCGGCGGCTGTCGCGGCTTCTGGCACGTTGGCCTCTCTCATTCCACCGAGTGCCGCCCTCGTTGTCTATGGGGCGATCGTCGACCAATCGATTGGACGCCTGTTACTCGCCGGATTCATACCCGGTGTTTTTTCAGCGCTCCTCTATGCCGCATTCCTGATTATGCGATTTTCCATCAATCCCGAACTTGGCAAGCCCATCCGGGGCGTGTCCTGGCGGGAGAGGGGCGCCTCACTCTCCGGTATTTTCCCAATAATATTGGTGATGGTTCTCATTCTGGGTGGGATGTCGACGGGATGGACAACCCCGACCGAAGCCGGTGCAAGCGGAGCGTTTATCGTGTTTGTCTACGCGCTCCTGCGAAAAAAGCTGGACTTAAAAACACTGAACAATTCCCTGATCGAAACCGCGACCCTGACGGTAATGATCTTCTCAACATTCTGGGGAGTCTTCATTTTTGCCAGGTTCCTGGCTTTTACGCGGCTGCCAACGGTCATCGCCGAGTGGATTGTGACACTCCCGTTTGAACCGACAACCATACTGGCGGCTATCCTGGTAGGTTATGCTTTCCTGGGTATGTTCATGAGCGCGTCCGGTATGATGCTTCTGACCCTACCCGTTATCTTTCCGGCTATCGTTGAACTTGGAATTGATCCAATCCTGTTTGGTATTCTCGTTGTAAAAATGATTGAAATCGGATTGATCACGCCACCGGTGGGATTGAATGTTTATGTTGTTGGGGGCATCCGCACCGATATACCTATACATCAAATATTCAAAGCCATTTGGCCATTTGTCGCTGTCGATGTCCTGACGGTCATATTGCTCATTATGTTTCCGCAAATTGTCCTGTTCTTGCCGAACCTTTTAATGGGAAGCGGACTCTGACAGTATGAAACTGAAATGAATGGAGACTCAGCATCGTGCTTGACGTTCGCGATCCGAAAATTTTGACTATCATTGACGGGCAAGCCCGCCTCGAAAAAGTGGCCGGAGGGTTTGAGTTCACGGAAGGACCAATTTGGCATCCCGATGAAAAGTGGCTGGTCTTTTCGGACATTGCCGGAAGCCGCCAATACAAATGGTCGGAAAAGGATGGCCTAACGCCCTTCCGCAGTCCGAGCAACCAGTCAAACGGCAATGCATTCGATCATCAGGGAAGAATTATCAGTTGCGAACACGCCTCGTCTCATCTGGTCAGGCATGAGCATGACGGCAAACTCATTAATTCTATTGCAACCCACTACAAGGGGCTGGAACTTAATAGTCCGAATGATGTTGTTGTGGATTCCCAGAGAAGAATCTGGTTCACGGATCCAAGCTTCGGGCGGATCCGGGAAGATCTTGGAATACTGAGAGAACAGCAACTCGGCTTCCAGGGTGTATTTCGTCTGGATCCCGATGGCGAGCTGACCCTTGTGGCGGATGAATTCCAACAGCCAAACGGGCTTTGTTTTTCCAACAATGAAAAAAAGCTCTTTATCAACGACAGCTGGGGACCGACCATTCACGTGTTTGATGTATCTGCCGAAGGCCATCTTTCAGGCGGAAAGGTCTGGTGCGAAGTTACAGGCGAAGGTGAAGGTGTGCCCGATGGCATGAAAATAGACCTTGCCGGCAACATTTTTTGCAATGGTCCCGGCGGCGTTCATGTTTTTGCACCGGATGCCACCTGTCTCGGCGTGATTCAGATACCCGAAAAATCTACAAATTTCTGTTTTGGCGGCGAAAATCGATCAACTCTCTTTGTAACCGCTTCGACCTCCGTTTACCGAATTGAAACAAAGACCATGGGCGCTCCGATGATCCCCGCAATGTGATAAGCCCGGATCCCTGATGCACACATGGATCAGATGGGTTGCCGCCCGATCGTGGACATCCTCAATCCGACAGGGAAACTTGTCTTGTGCCATTGACTGTCCTCCTTGAAGATTTTGCCGGTATTTAATCAGACTTCTCCACAGGCTATCCCGAATTAGAAGCTCTCTTATTGCACCAGATGTTCATGGCTAGTGAATTGCTGGCGACTTGGCTCTGCGAATCCTCTATTGTCCGTACACGCTGACCTGACTTTATTTCCTCTGCCTTTCCAGAATATTGAAATCAAATGACCCTCCAAAAATCAGCTTACACGGGCCGTCCAACAACACTCACGAAGCGTTCGTTGGACAAAGATCTATCCAAGATCAACACCATTGAAACGGCCACCCAATCCGTATCTCAGCAATTAATCGGTCCCGGCATTGCCACACTCTTTCTGGTAGGCGTCGCAATCCTGGCCAGCATCGCGATCGGCAACCAGCCAAATGCCGTTTTGATTATCGCCGCTGCCGCTCTCGGCGGCTATATGGCCCTTAATATTGGTGCCAACGACGTAGCCAACAATGTCGGACCCGCCGTCGGCTCAAAGGCGATGACGCTGTTTTGGGCTCTGGTGATTGCCGCGATTTTTGAAACCGCCGGAGCCCTCATTGCCGGAGGTGATGTTGTTGCAACCATATCAAAGGGGATAATAGATCCGAGTCTTGTTCCCGACAGCCAGACTTTTGTCTGGGCCATGATGGCTGCGCTACTGTCTTCGGCGGTCTGGATCAATATCGCCACTTATATCGGCGCACCTGTTTCGACAACTCATTCAGTTGTCGGTGGTGTTATGGGTGCGGGGATTGCTTCCGTCGGTTTTGGATTGGTCAACTGGGCAACAATGGCGAAAATCGCCGCGAGCTGGGTTATATCGCCCTTATTGGGAGGCGTTATAGCGGCAGTTTTCCTGGGCTTCATCAAAGCCAATATTATTTATCGGGAAGACAAGATTGCAGCGGCAAGGCGATGGGTTCCCATTCTCATTTCGCTGATGGCTGCCGTGTTTTCCTCTTATCTCGTGATGAAGGGTCTGAAGAAAGTCTGGAAAGCGGACTTTGTTTCCGTTATCGGAATTGGCGTGGCCGTATTTGTTGTCGCCCATCTGTTTCTGAAACCGTGGATTTATAAACAATCCGAGGGCATGGAAAACCGCAATCAGTCCTTGAGAAAACTATTCCATGTTCCACTGATATGTTCTGCAGCTCTTCTTTCCTTTGCTCACGGTGCCAATGATGTTGCCAATGCTGTGGGTCCCTTGGCGGCGATTTTCCATAGTGCCCAATCCGGCGATATCGTGAGTAAAGTTGAGATTCCAATATGGGTCATGTTGATTGGCGCTTTTGGAATTAGTTTGGGTCTGTTCCTGTTTGGACCGAAACTCATTCATATGGTCGGTCAGCAGATTACAAAAATGAATCCCATGAGGGCTTTCTGCGTTGCCCTGTCTGCCGCCATTACGGTCATAATTGCCTCTGCTCTGGGTCTTCCGGTGAGCTCTACGCACATTGCGGTAGGCGCGGTATTTGGCGTCGGCTTCTTCCGTGAATTCTATACAAGCCGAAGCAAGCGGAGACGTGAATATGTCCGCTCAAAGCAAGGAGACGTCTACGAGTTTTCC
>JANQOC010000679.1 GCA_028279265.1 Hyphomicrobiales bacterium | reverse complement strand
CCATCAACTTCAAATTCAACGGTCTCCCCGTCCAGCTGGCAGAGTATATGATGCAGCGGCCTTACCCAGCGTAAACGACCGCTTCCCCAGCGCATGGATTTTGGCCAGGGAAAACTCTCAATAAGTGGCGGCAGGATTTCTGCCAGAAGGTCACGGGCAGGCCGTCCCTTCTGATGGAGTGCCACTGCATAATACTGGCCTTTTTTATCTTCCTTGATCTCGCACTGATCGAGACTTTCCAGGCCGGCGGACTTCAGGAACCCGGCGATCGCTTTTTCCGGCGCCCCCACTCTCGGCCCTTTGCGTTCCTCGCTGATGTCCGGAGATTTTTCCGGAATATCCGCAACGGCGATCGTCAACCGGCGCGGGGTCACAAATGTTTCGACGGTTCCATGGGTCAAGCCGACACGGGTCAAAGCCTCGCCAAGCAGTTTTTCCAGGTCCCGTGTGGCGCGGCCCTGCATTCCGGCGGGCATTTCTTCGGAGAAGAGTTCGAGGAGCAGGTCAGACATCGCCACCTCCAGCCTCGGTCGTCAGCCAAGCCGTACAACAAGCCTTGGCGAGATCCCGCACGCGCAATATATAGGCCTGACGCTCGGTTACCGAAATCACCCCGCGAGCATCCAGCAGATTGAAAATGTGAGAAGCTTTGATGCACTGGTCGTAAGCGGGCAGGACGCAGAGATGCGCAGCCCCATCGGTTTGCTGACCGGCGTCAAGAAGATTGCGGCATTCCGCTTCCGCATCCCTGAAATGACGCAACAGCAGATCGACGTCGGCATACTCAAAATTGTAACGCGAGAATTCCTGTTCGGCCTGAAGAAAGACATCGCTGTAGCTAATGGCCCGTTCGTCGTCGCGGCCGTTAAAGGACAGGTCATAGACATTGTCCACACCCTGGCAGTACATGGCGAGGCGTTCCAGGCCATAGGTCAGCTCCCCCGACACAGGCGCGCAGTCAAAGCCTCCGACCTGCTGGAAATAGGTAAACTGGGACACCTCCATACCGTCGCACCAGACCTCCCAGCCGAGGCCCCAGGCGCCGAGGGTCGGGCTTTCCCAATCGTCCTCAACGAAACGGATATCATGGTTCCCCGGATCGATGCCGATACGATAGAGACTTTGCAAATAAAGTTCCTGGATATCCGGGGGCGAGGGTTTGAGAATGACCTGAAACTGATAGTAATGCTGCAGCCGGTTCGGATTTTTTCCGTACCGCCCGTCGGTCGGTCGCCGCGACGGTTGCACATAGGCTGCGTTCCAGGGTTTGGGACCGAGGGAACGCAAGGTCGTTGCCGGGTGAAAGGTTCCCGCTCCCACCTCCATGTCATAGGGCTGGAGGATAACGCAGCCATATTCAGCCCAAAATAACTGTAGAGTGAGAATCAGGTCCTGAAAGGAGTCCTTCGGCCGTAATTCCCTCGCGGCAGGCTGACCGGATTTCGATTGTTTCTTTGCCATGGATCCTGGAGGATGGTGTTGGTGACCGGCGCAATGGATTCCGGAACAGATTGCCTAAGATTTGAAAATTTTGCCGAAATTACTTAGGTGAGCGACCGGGGTCAAGGTGCAACGCAAATTTCCAGGACTAATTGCGGTCCTTCGGCTTGTAGACGCCGGATTTCGGATCCTGTTCGAGGGTTACGGGTTCCGCGGAAGCGGATTTCCGGGCATCGCCGGTACTTTCCCGGGCTTTTTTCAGATTTTCGACGATTCGCGACTGCTCGGACTTGAATAATTTGTATCCGGCCCAGGCGGCCAGTCCACCGGCGACTAACAACAGAAATTGTGGCACTTGTCTTATATCTCCGGCTGTACCGGCCCCGGTGGATCAAAGACCGTAGCGGGACCAGAGTGAGCGGGCTTCCAGAGCGGTAATGACGTCATCGACCAGTCCGGTTTGGGCCTCGGAAGCTAAAGACAGCTCGGAAAACCGGCCACCAAAGGGCAATCGCAAACGCCGTCGCAGGAAGCCTTTTTCCCCCGAAATCAGCTTTAGTTTGACTTTTTCACCGAATATCTCCCGCATTTTCGA
>JANQOC010000037.1 GCA_028279265.1 Hyphomicrobiales bacterium | reverse complement strand
CTTAGTGACGTCATGGAAAGAATTCCTTTAGGTCAGTTCATTTGCTCGAACGAAATCAGCAATACTGTTGACGGATTCTTGCCCATCAACCCAGATATTTCGACCAGCCTCCGCACACTTCGACCGTGGTGCCTGTCATGTAAGAGTTTTTCTCGGACACCAGAAAGGCTGCGACATCACCGATTTCTTCCGGTTCCGCCAGGCGGTTGAGCATGGCGAAGGAGGCCATCATGGCGCGCACCTCATCCGACGTCATGCCCCGCGCCTTGGCCATGGCATCGGCCCGGGGGCCCATCCAGGCTTCCGTACGAACGGTTCCGGGACAGATCGAATTGACCGTAATATTGTTTGCAGCCAGCTCATTGGCCAGCTGCTTGGTTATACCGAGAATGCCGGTATTGGCGATTGTCGTGGTCCAGGCGCCGGGCAGGAGTTGCGTTCCGGATAGACCGGACACATTCAGAATACGCCCGGAACTTGATTGCTTGAGATGTGGAAGAGCGGCGCGCGAGGTCCAGATGAAGGACATAAGGTTCAAATCAATCGAGGCCTGCCACTGCTCGTCTGTCAGGGATTCAATGGAACCGGGAGTCATACCGCCGACATTGTTGACAAGAATATCAATTCCGCCGAGTTGCGAGGACGCGTCCGCCACGAATTTGCTGCATCCCTCGGAGGTGCTGAAATCGGCCGTAATCGCGACGCTGTTTACACCCAGAGCCCGAAGATTTTCCGCAGCTTTTTCGAGTTGCTCTTTGCCGCGGGCGCCGATTGCCACATTGCACCCCTCCCGGGCAAGACCTTGCGCAATTGCCAGTCCGACGCCCTGACTACCACCGGTTACAATGGCATTTTTTCCTTTCAGACCGAGATCCATGGGTCACTCCATTCAGTTGGAAATTTGACTAAAGATATTTTTTTGCAAAATCCGCACACGCTTTGCCGACGATATTGACGTGATCCGGATTATCGTAAAGGGACATGTGGGAGGCATCACCGCCGACCTGGACCAGTTCCTTGCGTGGACTGGGAATCGTATTGAATGCGGGAACTTCAAGCTCGGTCATGGTGATGTCGTCATACCAGGACGTTACCATGAGCACAGGCTGATGGATGATGCGTTTCATGTAGGGTTGCACGTCATACATCATGGCCAACTCCACACTTCGCACGGTCGTCCAGTGCTCGTGGTTGGGGGCGACGCTTTCCTTGAATTTTTTGAACACGGGCCAGGTTTCTGGCGCCGGCCAGGCCGACGGTTCGTCATGGGGATGGGCGGAATGGGCAATGGATCCGTCCTTACCGGACTTGAACCGGTTAATCCGGTCTTGTTCAATATGTGCCCAGTGGGCCCGCAGGCTGACATTCGAATTTGCGCGCAGTGCCGTATACCAGCCATCGATCATGGGAACGACAGAAATGAGCAGCCGGTGGCGACTGTCCATGGCGGCGACAGGAAAAACATGTCCGCCCGCATAACTGATGCCCCAGACTCCGATTCGGTCATTGTCCACGTCATCGCGGGTTGTCGCGTAGGTCGTGGCATTAATGATATCGAATATCTGATCCCAGGGACTGATGTGCTGGCGCGGTTCGCCTTCGCTTTCACCGAGATTGCGGTAGTCGAACGACAGTGCCGCAAATCCCTGCTTGATGAAATGCTCGGCATATTCCGGCTGGATAAGCTCCTTCACATAACACCAGCCACCGCCCATGATAACAGTCGGATAAGGAGGTTCGACATTGTCCGGTGTATAGAAATGACCGACGAGCTTCAGCCCGTCGCTTTGAAAGGTTACGTCTTCGCGCGCCATCTGTGAGATCTCCCAGCTTTGGTTCAGTATTATTTTGGTATTTTACCAGGGTAAAGTCGTGCCATCGAAATTCAGGAATTTCCCGGCATCATCCTTGTTCAGGCCGTCAATGACCTTGAATACCCCTGAAGCCGCATCTTCAACGGAATTCGAGGCATTGGGGCCGCCCATATCGGTTCGGGTCCAGCCTGGAGAAATGGCGACCGCAGTGATGCCAAGACTTTCAAACCATTCACCGGAACTGCGCATCAACATGTTGAGAGCCGCTTTGCTGGTGCGATAGGCATATCGGCCCGCCTGCCAAGTATTGGCTATGGAAGCCAGCCCCGATGTCATCATCACAATTCGGGGGTTGTCACCAAGTTTCAGATTTTCGACGAATGAGCCGGAAATGCGTGCCGGCCCCAGAACATTGGTGCGAAGGATAGCTTCCCACTGGTCATAGTCATATTTGCGCAGGTCGGGATCGTCGATGCCCTCATAGGCTCCGGATCCATACCCTTCCTGTTCAACAATGCCCGCATTGTTGATAATTACATCCAAGGGAACGCCTTCAAGATCCCTGACGGCGCGGTTGATTCCATCCTGGTCGTCGACATCCAGGGCAACAATAGAGAGACTATCGCCCGATGTGTTTTTCAAACTTTGGAGGTCTGATGCTGTATCTGGATTTCGGCAGGTGGCGATGACCTTCCAGTCGGATGCCAAAAATGCGCGGACAAGACCGAGTCCAATACCGCGGTTAGCCCCGGTAATCAATACAGCAGCCATAGGGCGTACTCTCCCAATAGAATTTTTGTTTTCTCGATTGAATTTATGGCATTCGCACTGGGTTAGATCAAGCCGAATGTGTCAATGTCTATTGGGAGTGAAACAGTGTTTCAAACAAAAACCCCTGTAGAATTGTAGAGCGCAATTCTACAGGGGGTGCCTTGGCAGTCGGGAGGAAGATGGAACAGTACTAAATCTGACTAAACCTCAGTGAACCGATAGCCGATTCCATAGAGTGTTTCGATACTGTCGAAATTGTCATCGATATTCTTGAACTTCTTGCGGATACGCTTGATGTGGCTGTCAATCGTTCGGTCATCCACGTAGACCTGGTCTTCGTAAGCGACATCCATAAGTGTATCGCGGCTCTTAACAACACCCGGGCGCTGAGCCAGGACCTGCAGAATGAGATATTCGGTCACTGTGAGCTTGATACCGTTCCCATCCCATGTGCAGGAATGCCGTTCCGGGTCCAGACGCAATTTACCCCGTTCGATAATCTTGGATTTCGAACTGAGGACCCCGTTGGCATCCCGTGGTTGAGCTCGTTTAAGAATGCTTTTCACCCGTTCAATCAGAAGGCGTTGCGAAAACGGTTTCGAGATGTAATCATCCGCACCCATTTTGAGCCCATAGAGTTCGTCGGATTCGTTGCTTTTTGACGTCAGGAAAATAACGGGGAGCAGTGATTTTTTCCGGATTTTTTTCAGGAGCTCCATTCCGTCCATGCGCGGCATTTTAATGTCCAGAATTGCGAGGTCCGGAGGGGAGGTGGACATGCCGTTCAGGGCTGAAGCGCCATCATTGTACGTGTTGATCTTGTAACCTTCGGATTCGAAGGCCATGCGGAGAGAGGAAAGAATATTTCGATCGTCATCTACGAGTGCGATAGTTGCCATGTTCATTTTATTCGCCTCTGGCCAATTGTGTTGGTCTCTTCATCTCGCGGATTAAGCAAGACATGCAGCTGAATTCTGATTAAAGCGTTTTGAACATGAACCTTTTCTGAACGAATTTGACAGATATGGCGTTTGCGGAAAAAATCTGCGAAATTAGCGGCTTTTTGTGGATGCAGTTTTAGGAATTTGGAGTCAACAATGACCCGGGCATTTTATCATGACCATCCGGACATAACGGAGCTTGAAAGCAGAATAATCAAGGCGAAGCCAGGCGCCGTTCTCTTTGAAGCTACGCCATTTTTTCCAGGTGGCGGTGGACAGCTAACAGACAGGGGCACCGTCAGTGTCGCCGATCAGAGCTATCAGGTTACCGGCATCGAATCAGATGCGGACGATTATTGGCACTTGATTGATCAGGATATCGAGCTTGATGGCATGGCCAGCCTCCGTGTCGATTCGGAATTTCGCAATCTCATGTGCGAATTGCATACATTGGCACACATTGCCAACGCCATCGTCTTTCAGAATTTCGGCAATCCCCTGCTCACCGGCGCTCAGCTTTCCGACAATGGAACCCTGAGGCTCGATTTTGATCTGCCCGGCGCCGATAATGCCAAACTCAGGGCGCTGGAGCCGGAATTTAATGATGCGATCAAGAGCGGGCTCGAAGTGAGCCAGCAATACATGCCCTGGGACGAAGCCAACGCCATAGACGGAATGTTTCGCAGCAAAACCGTCGCCCCACCGCGTCTCAAGGACGGTATGGTGCGCATTGTCGACATTGCCGGTCTCGATCAGCAGGCCTGTGGTGGCACGCATCTCGTTTCGACAGATCAGTCGCGACCCGTTAAAATTCTTAAAGTCGAAAACAAGGGGCGACAGAACCGGCGTTTACGACTTGGCATCGACGATTCGTGAACAGCATGGCTCTTGCCGTTCCGCAAAGACGTTGTCGGTACAAGAACTCTATGATTCTCGGGAAGATGTGTCTTGGGAAAGACTCGCCTGGGTTTGAGGAGTTCTCTTAGAACTCAGCAGGCTATCGGGAACGCTTTCCGTCGCCAACACGCCGAGGGACAGATAGATTTTCATGAGATCGTCGACTTTCATACCTTCGACCTGATGCACATTTTTTCGGGCCACAAGGAGCAGCCCCCCGGACATGGGAACCGGCGAGGTCGGAATATAGATCAGAACCTTTTCCTCACCATCGACGTGAAAAATCTGGTCGCTTGTAAGCAGGGCCAGTACTTCGGCACCGTCTACTCCGCCAAACTTCACGCGCACCACGGACATACCTGAAAACTCCTTGGAACTGTCTTCGGAAATCAGGCTGACCACGCGCTGTACCGGTTTATAGATTGTTCGAAAAATCGGCATCTGGTTAAAAAACCAGTCTCGGGTCATCTCCAGACGATGCTTGGCCCGGGATCTGATAAAAATACCGATGAGCCAGATCGCCAGGAGCGTAATAAGTATTCCCAATCCGTAGGCGGCATATTCCCGTTCCGGGCCGACAAGTCGGGCACCGCCCTGGGTGAGCAGGTCTCCGAAAAAAGTGTTCGGACCGAGGGCACTTCTGAACCAGTTCGCGATCCAGATGATGATTGCGATGGTCAACGTGACCGGCAGCAGAAAAGTCAGCCCTGCCAGAAAAGTACCGATTACTCCAGACCGCCAAATGTCCGCCAGGGATTTACCCATCACCCAACCTCTTAATTGTTAATTCTCATCATCATTGGAAAGTGGTGTCTCGACTGCGCGCTTCAAGGCCAGCCGGCTCTTTCCCAAACATGCTGACCAAAACATGCTGGCCCAAACTTACTGGAATGTACATCAGATTGCGGCAAATTGCATTTATGAAATGGCGGGGCCTCCTAACATGTGATAAAAATTTTCCCAGGCCGGATGTGCCGCCGGAAGAAATTGGTTGTTGGGGGGAGTTCTCATGTTACCGCGTATCGTCCTGATATTGCTGCAGGTCGCAGCATCCTGGTTTATTGCACCACAAATTATTCGCTATATCCCGATCGGCGGTGAATTGCGCCTCTTCGTCTTTGCCATAATTTTTGCAATCATTGTCTGGGTTGTCGGATTGATCAGCGCCGAAATTCTCAAAGATACAGCCCGACCGTCGCCGTCGACCCTGACCGCCGCCCTGGTTTGCGCTCTGGTCGGCGCTGGCCTGACGCTTATTCCCGGATTAGTGCAGGCGATACCCATCAAACTCAACGTCCTGTATTTTCCATTGGCGGGTGCCATACTGGGTTATCTATTCGTCAAATAAGTCCTACACTTTGTCTGTTGGCTCCTTATACTTCTACTTATTGCAACGCTATCGATGCTTCTGGGGAGATTTTCAAATTGACCGGCGGAGAAAAAACCGAGCCTTGGCAATGGCCGGATGAAAAATGGCAATCCATTGTATCCAAGATTCGTGCGGGCAGATCCCTGAAACCGACGGCCTGGAAAGGCGGTGCGGAGGTTGCCGTGGCGCTCTCTTTCGATTCAGACCATGAAACGCAAACCCTGCGCTTCGGGGATCATTCGCCGGGCAAACTTTCGACAGGCGAATATGGAAGCCGGGTGGCGGTCCCGCGTATTCTGAATTTACTTGGCCGTCATGACATCAACGCGAGTTTTTTCGTCCCGGCTGTTGTCGCCAAACTCTACCCGGAAGAGCAGAAGCGCATTGTTTCCGAGGGACATGAAATTGGGCTACACAGCTGGATACATGAGCTGAACAGTGAACTCGGATATGAGGATGAGCGTGATCTGCAGTTTCGGGCCGCCGACGTTCTCGAGGCGATTACCGGTCAGCGACCGGTCGGCATTCGCACGGCCTCATGGGACTTCAGCCCTCATACTTTGAAGATCTGCAGGGAAATGGAGCTCCTCTACGATTCCTCGCTCATGGCCGACGATGATCCCTATGAATTGCTGGAAGACGGCGAGGCAACGGGCATTGTCGAGCTGCCGGTTGAATGGATTCGCGATGATGCGCCTTATCTGATGATGGACCGCTTCACCCCTTATCGCCCCTATACGCCGCCCCGGGATGTTTTCAACATCTTCAAGTCGGAATTCGACGGCGCCCTAGAGGAAAAGGGATTGTTCCT
>JANQOC010000678.1 GCA_028279265.1 Hyphomicrobiales bacterium | reverse complement strand
CGTGCTGGACGCTCCGGATCAGAAGATCCCAGGGGTCGAACGCCTGTACTCCTTGAGCGCCGAAATCCACAACCCATTCCCCGTGCGCGGCGTGACGGCTGGCAACCGCCGCCGCTTCATCCCCGTAACGTTGAGTTGCAGACGAAAAAAATCGGCCCCGGCGTCTATGCGCTCCTGTCTAACAAGCCTCCCATAGACAATAGCGGATTTATCGTCGGTCGAGACAGTGTCCTTGTTATCGACTCCCATATCAATGGCAAAATGGCACAACAAATCATTCGCGCGGTTCGCCAGGTCTCCGACAAGCCGATAACCTATTTGGTGAATACCAATGCGCACGGAGATCATACGTTTGGAAATTACGCTTTTCCGGAAACGACAATGATTGTGGCGCACAAACTCACGGCGCGGGATATGCACCGTTTCGAAGAGGAAAAAGCCCTTATGCTCCTGGCCGTTGGAGGAGATAAGAGCGTCTTGCAGGACGTGCAGCTGCGGTTACCGGACATCGTCTTTGAGACGTCCATGACCATTGATCTCGGGGGTCGCGTTGTGGAACTGCATCATTTTGGGCATGGCAATACACCCGGTGACACAGTTGTCTACGAACCCGTGACCAAGACAGCGTGGACGGGAAACCTGGTGCTTGGAAAACAATCCATTCCCTGGGCAATAGAAGGTCGGGCACAAGCCTACCTGGAAACACTTTCGAAACTGTCTGCCCGCCTGGATATTAAATCCATCATTCCCGGACATGTGCTGACGACAACCGGCACGGAACTGGGGCAGCAGGTACACTATTTGAGTCACCACATCCAGACAATCAAGTCGGCCGTGAGATCTGGCAAAAGCCTGGAAGAGACCTTGTCGAGCTATCCGCTCCCGGAAGTTCTTCTTCCCGGTGAAAATTCCGCCCTTGCTGCCGCGCGACCGCTGATGCAGGGATTTCATCGCTGGAATGTAAAGAGGACCTATCTGGAGCTAAGCGAACGAAGCGAAGCGCCCAAGTAACAGACTCAAAATTAAAACAAAGAAGTCGTCGGCAAAGCCGGAAACAGAGAGAAGAGGGGCGGGAATGCCCCTCTTTTTTTTGTCTACTGAACTCTTAATCAATTAACTTGTACAGCCGTTCGTCATAGAGACTGCCGGTCAAAGGATTGAGAACGAACAGGGGGTCAGAATTGACACCACTTCCCGGCTTGATACCCGATAGAGCATCCCTGAAATTTTTGACGTCATCGGTGACCTGGTGCGCGGCCCGTTCCCCTTCCGAATTCCATTGCTCGACAACGGTCATATGGTTGGACCGATTGGATTGCGTCAGGACATCAAATCGTACGACTCCCTTGTGGGATCGGCTAGCTTTCGCGAGTTGCTCAACAAGCGCATTACCGCAGGGCCCATTTTCATCGACTTGACGTTTGCAGGGAGGAAATTGCTCCGGTGGAATAATGTCGACATGAGTTATGACATAGACGGATGCGGCATTACCTGCCGCGAGCTTTGACGGATCACCAGCAACGAGCCCCACATGGGGGCGTTCGTCATAGGGGTTATAGAGAAGCGGCTGCAGAGCCTTTCTGTAAGCTACCGTATGGTCCGCCTTTGCATGATTGTTACGGGCCTCGGGAGTGGTCCATGCTTCAAGCACGACAAAATGATTTTTGCGGCCTATACGTTGCAGGGATTCGAACCTCAGATTACCGGCTTCCGATTTACTCTTGGCCGACTGCTTTTTTATGAGATCTGCCGCCTTCCCTTCCATGCCCGGTGCGACTTCGACATAAGTGACGATGAATGTCGGCTTATCCGAAAGAACGGTACCGTCCCGCAGCTTCGTATCTGCCTGGGCAGAGAGGCTGAAACCGAGCAGCAACGTTATTAGACCAGTTCGTATCGGCAAACGAGTAAGCATATTTACCTCCGTAGATATTGTTGATTAAAAAAATCGAAAAAAGCGACAACGAATTTTGTTGCCGGAAAGAAATACCCACAGACTAACCGGAGATCCGTGTAGACCCTGAGCACGGAGATAATCTCATGTGAAAACGAATGAAGCGAATTCCGAGTTGGAATTTCTAAATCTATGCAATCGGATGTATGACGAAGTTTTGGGCTTTAGACCTGAGCTAGATGAGGGTTCTTCAGTAAATCAATGAAATATTCGCAACTATCGGCCCGGGGGCCTTACAAATTGTGAAATCCATGGTTCACAACGTAAATAGACCATAATCCTTTGAATGCATGGCTCTTGAGTGCAAGGCAAATGGCATGCCCATTGGCTTCCAGGATCATCATTGGCCGAACCTGCAAATCAATTGATCCGATGGAGAGCCAAAGAAGTTGCATCCGGATTCCTGCTCATTCTTACTCTATGACCGCCTGTTTTTATAATCGTATCCAGCTAACCAAATATCTTCTGGCGAACTCGCTACCAAAATTATCCCTTGTAATACATGATCTGAATCCGGGTACCCAGCGTACATCTCTTCAATGCGAAACTTGAGCAAACCATGTGCAATGGGTTTCGCAGATTTTTTTGTTCAGAAGAGGAAATGACATGCGATTTGCCAAACAGGTAGCTGCGGCTGCCTTTGCCCTGACATTGATTACCGGATCCGCACAAGCGGCAAACATTGTTGAGACCGCCGCGTCGACCGGTAAATTCGAAACCCTCATTGCTGCAGCGAAGGCAGCGGGACTAGCCGGAGCGCTTTCGGGACAGGGACCACTGACGGTGTTTGCTCCGACCGATGAAGCTTTTGCCAAGCTGCCCGCGGGAACCGTCGAAGATCTACTGAAGCCTGAAAACAAGGACAAACTTGTTTCGATCCTTACCTATCATGTGCTGGGACGCTCGCTCACGTCCGACATGCTTCCCCATAAGTCCATCCCGGTTAAACCCCTCAACGCAGATTTTCGCCTGAAAGTCAAAAAATCCGCTAAGGGTGTAACTGTTAATCGTGCAAATGTTGTCAGTGCCGACATTAAAGCCGACAATGGGGTTATTCACGTGATTGACAAGGTTCTTATACCCGGAACCTGACCCCCGGAATTAGACTCCGATAGATCCGGGGTGACTTATTCGTTTGGATAGCGCACCCCGGGTCGCATCGGAACACGATAGAGATGGGTCTGACCGTCTCATCACCGGTAGAGCACCATAACCGACGGTCATTCCGACGGCTCAAAAACCGGAACTAGAATCCGCGCACCCGATTGCGGAAATCCCTGGATTGCTGAACATGTTTTTGCGAAGGCTGAGTAGCCCCGGGGAGAGATTGTCGAGGGGATTGGGAAGCGACTTTATTGACCGAATTGGTGGCCTTCGTCTTCGGGCGATTAGCAGGTTTAAGCTCCGGGGGCTTCGGATTTTCGTTCAACCGTAAATTTGCTTCCTCGGGAATTCTGGATTTTTGCCTGGGTATCGGAACACTGTCCCTGGCCCGCTCCTGAAGATCTGATTTTTGCAACTCCGAAAGTTGTCGCTCCAAATCATCTGCAATCTTCTGAGCCGCCAGACGTATGGATTTCTCTTTCTGAACCTGTTCTCTCAATTGCTTCAGTATCAAATCTGTTTTCAAACTGTCTGCGCGTATGGCTTGCCTTGCGGACTCTGATCGTCGCAACTGTTCCTCAAGATCTTCGATTTTCCGTTTTTCTCTGAGGAGCTGATCCCTGGCGGCCTGTATGTCGGTGCTTGTACTTTTTTGAAGAACTGCAATTTTCGACAAACTGTCCTGCAATTGTTCATTCTGGCGCTCAATGCTGGCCACCTTGTTCTGACCTTGTTGAGCCCGATCCGAAAGTTCTTTAATAGTGCTCTGTGCGCGCTCACGGGCCGCGGTTTCGTTTTCGAGGTCATTTCTGAGTTGCCGTTGAACATCAACAAGCGCCGCCTGCTTTTTTTGTTCCACAGAGATTTCGCGTAGAAGCTGCCGGTTCAAATCAACGGTCACGCCAAGCTTTTCTTCCTGCTTCTGCAATTCGCTTTTGGCTGCCTGAGTTTTGGCGATCTCCATACTGATTGACAGTTCCAATTCGGAAAGTTTGTTTCGGGCGACGCGCAAATGCCGCTCCGCTGATTCCCTGGCCCGCTGCTCACCTAACACGCGATCAAGCAGCTCCTGATGCTGGGATACGGACATCCCCACATTGGAATGCACGGGCGAACTATCAAACTGGTTCATGGCCCAGAGCGTTGCAACGCTTGCCAAAACCATGGAAGCCGCGGTGGCGGTCAACCCTACCGGGAACCGTTTCCTGGGTTTGTGCTCGACGGTGGGAGCCACAGGCCGGGCCTTGATTTTTTCCAGCCCGTCATAGGTCCCGAAACTCCACAGATGGCCTTCAAGATCCCGGCAGGAAAAACCGAAGCCCCCTTCTGCTTCCTTGTTCAATTCGACAACGATTTGCGCCCCGGCGGCCTTGGCACTGTCATAGTACTTCTGAACATCATCAACGACCAGGTAACAAGTCTGGGTTTCCTTACCGCCAACCTGATCCGGCTGAACCATAAGCAGCTCAAAACGCGGGTCGGCAATGGAACCGAGCATGATCAGATTATCGTCAAACAGTAATTCTGCGTAAACCGCCTCACCGTCGACATTGCGGGCAATAAAATGATCGGTAAATCCGAAAGCGCGACAAAGCCATTCTATGGATTTAGAAAGCTCCCGGTAACGCATTGCCGGAATGATGGCTCTTTGCTTGATTTGCTGAGTTGCAGCCATGGTTTCCCCTTACAACAAGTCAAAACCGATTAAGAATACCGTTTGGCAGGTATGCACCTGCCAATGAGTAAATGTTCAGACGCGAAATTCGCACCCTAGTTAAAAGGCATGATGACAAAGAACTGCCCTTTGTACGCTTCGAAATCATCATCACCGATACCGTCATAGGAGCCGGTTGCGCGGATCGACAGACCATTGGTAGTCGTAAGGGTTGCTCCCGCCTCGACGAGTCCGCGAAAATCATTCGGACTCACAACCTGACCGCCAATAGTGGTTATGTCTTCTTTTTCGAAGTCCCAGATGCCCTTGATGGCAACGAGTGGTTCAATTTTTGTGCCGTCGGCATTGTCAAAAGTGTAGCCGAATTCTGTGCCGAACGTTGCCCGACCCAGGGAAACATCCTGCTCGGGAACAAATCCGGTCTCAGCACTATTGTAGCTGTGCTGTTTCTCATCGAAATAAGAAACGGAAACGCTTGGCGCGATACGCAAGTTCGGCATATCCGGTTTGCGAACGGTTGCGCTCAAGCGTGCCGACAGGAGCATGCGATCCGTGTCAAACTTGTCCCTGTTTCCACTGCTCCAGTCGACGGTATTTGAAGACTCCCCCCACGCCGCCCTGGCATCGAGAAAGACCTGGGGTGCCAGGCGCACGCTCATATAGGGGCCTACCATCCAGCCGTCACCGTCTATTTTAGAACCTGATACAGGAGAGGATTCATCCATCCAGTCCAACTGGGCCATGACCCCGACCAGAACCGATGATCCGACGAGCACGTCAGCTCCCAAAAATCCCAGTCCCGCATGACCGTCGCGATTGCCTCCACCGGAATTGTCCTCGAAATAAATCGGTTGCCCCTGCACCCAGACATTGACCGGCAGTCGCGTGCCGGATTCATAATCTGATCCCGTGAGAAACATCGCGCCTTCAGTTTTCACTGAAGCCGGGCCTTTCTCTGCAGGACCGCCAAGGGCATAGGGCTGGGAACTATTGCCAACCGATAATACTGTGACCTGATTCGAGGTCTGGGAATTCGTCAACCGGTTATGGATCGG
>JANQOC010000762.1 GCA_028279265.1 Hyphomicrobiales bacterium | reverse complement strand
GGAGGATTGCCGATCTCCGGGCCTCGCCGGAGAAAATCAGATCCCGCGGTCGGGTCGCGGGTGAACATGTATTATCTCCGATTTTAGGGTGCCTAAACCCCTGAGAATGGGTTATATAGCCGAAATCCGTTCTTGGGATAATGATACGAAATTCGAAAGTATAATGGACATGCCCGATCTTGAAACCGCTCGTCACAATATGGTGGAGTCTCAGATCCGCCCCAATGATGTGACGGACCGGCGTCTTATCGACGCCGTTTCGCAAATCCCCAGGGAGCAGTTCGTTCCCGCATCCATGAAAGATCTCGCCTACATGGATGAGGAAATCGTGTTTAATGCCGCCTCCAAGGCCGATGCGCGGCGCTTCATGCTGACACCGATGACATTTGCAAAACTGGTCCAGGCGGCGGAGGTCAAGTCCACTGATATCGTCCTTGATGTCGGCTGTGCGACCGGATATTCCACGGCAATCCTGGCGAGACTGGCGGAATCCGTTGTCGGACTGGAGAGCGAAACGGGTCTCGTTGACCGGGCAAACGGATTGCTGTCGGAGCTGGAAATCGATAACGCGGCAATCGTCGCCGGACCTCTGACCGAAGGATATGCCGGGGAGGGCCCTTACGATGTGATCATCGTCAACGGCGCGGTCGCGGAGCTGTCCGATAAATTGAAAGAACAGTTGAAAGATCAGGGAAAACTCGTGACCCTTTTGGTCGAGGGCCCGGTTAGTCGCTGCCACATATTCCGAAATGAGAGTGGGATATTAACAGGTCGACCCCTGTTTGATATCCCGGCTTCCCGACTGGCTGAATTCGATTCGGAACCGGAATTTGAGTTTTAAGGCGTGTTTGGATGATAAATTCTGTGGCAAAAATACAAACCGAGGTCGAAAAATACCGAGGGTGAGCTGATTTCGGAGTCTTTCAAAAGCAATTTTCTCAATAATTCTATAATATTAACAAAATTAAAACATAAGAATTGGATATCTGGGAAGTGTGGCTGTTCTTTTCGCTTCCCCGAATCGGAGGATACAGCTATCTATTGAGGCAGTATCTTATTCAATAGTTTTGTTCATTTTAGTCCTTTGGGGTGATCTGCAGCCTTATACAGTCTCGATCATCGAGTTTTGCACAAATTGTTGCCTGTATTGAACCTGTTTTGATCAAGATGCGAGAGGAAGGTACCGCGTAACGGAAACGAAATAGACACACTGGGGTGAGAGTCAGAGGATTCTCGATGTTGGGGAACATGAACGTGTTATATAACAAAGTCGCAGCCTTTTATCATGCTGCTATGAACGGATGGGGCTGGCGATTATTTCCAGTGGTCTCCGTTTCATTGCTGTTTATTTCAGGCGCTGTCGGGTTCTCCGATACAGTACGGTCTGAAACCCTTATGCAGGCGCTTTCAAGCGCTTATGTTAACAATCCCACACTCAGCGCCGAGCGGGCGCGTCAACGGGCAACTGACGAAGCCATGCCGATTGCCAGGTCGAACTTTCGCCCTTCCTTATCGGCCACAGGGGATGTTACCTCCACGCGGACCAATACCGATCCCGCAGCAGCATCAGATGGCACCGTAGATCCCTGGGGTTATACGATATCGTTGAACCAACCCATATTTCGCGGGTTCCGATCGCTTAACGAAGTCCGATCGGCTGAAGCCGCAATTTATGCCGGGCGCGAGGCCTTGAGGACCGTTGAGCAGGCAACACTGTTGAGCGCGGTTACTGTATTTGTCGATGTCGGGCGTGATCTGGCCACGGTTAGATTGCGTCAAAGCAATGTGCGGGTTCTAGCGGAGCAGTTGAAAGCCACCCGTGATCGTTTTTCCGTCGGTGAGGTGACCAAAACAGATGTCGCCCAGGCCGAGGCGCGGCTGAGCGGTGCGCAGTCGGAATTGAGCGTCGCACAGGCCAATTTAAAGACAAGTCGTGCCGAATTTGAGCGCATCATCGGTCATGTACCGCGCAGCTTACAGATGCCTTCCACACGGTTTTCGTTTATTCCAAGATCTCTCGATGAGGCCCTGGCCGTAGGCGATTCTGAAAATCCAGATATCGTCAATGCCATATATCTGGAACTGCAAGCGCGGCATGAGGTTGACCGTATCCGCGGTGAACTGTTGCCGACTGTTAGTCTTGAAGCCTCGTACTCAGAGAGATTTGATACTTCTGATACCGTAAACAATACCGAGGTCGGGACGATAACCGGGCGATTGACGTTTCCCTTTTACCAGGGCGGGGCGGTTCACGCCCGCGTCCGCCAGGCCAAACAGACATTCCGTCAGAGGACCGAGGAAGTTCGTGATGCGCGCGTGACCGTGCGTTCCGATGTTATTTCAGCCTGGGGCATCTTTGAATCTGCACAATCCGCTTTGGCCGCGGGACGTGTCCAGGTGCGCGCTAACAGAACCGCCCTAGAAGGTGTTCGGGAAGAAGAAAAGGTTGGGCAAAGAACGGTTCTTGACGTTCTTGATGCCGAACAGGAACTTGTAGATTCCCAGGTTGACGTCGTCGCTTTTGAACGAGAGCTGGTCGTCGCCGCCTATTCACTGCTGACGGCAATGGGACGACTGACAGCTGCGGATATGGGATTGTCTGTAGAACTCTACGATGCGGAACAATATTATCATGAAGTCCGACGTCGCTGGTTTGGCAAAGGTCCGCGTCTGGAAAGAGTCGAACATCATCACGAAAGCCGGAAATAGGGAGCTATCCGGTTCCTACGAGTAAGTGTCGATGGTGAATTGTGGAATAAATGCCGCAATTCCAGTTCACAATTCACAATTATTGACGGGGAGTAGAAAATAAGGCAACGATGAATGCCAAGGGGTACCGCTGATCTGACACATCGGCAATTGCCAGGCTGGACGAAGAAAATGCATGGAGAATTTCAGCTATGAGCGCAGAACAAGCACCTGAACCGACAATGGATGAAATTCTTGCATCTATTCGACGCATAATCTCAGATGAACCATCGAGAGGTGATGCCGGCGGAATTGATGTCGGTGCCGGGGCGGGGCAAAACGAGAGCGAAATGGGATCGGGGTCCGTGGCTGACGATATAGCGCGGGCCTTAAATTCATCCGGGACGGAGAATCAGGAACCGGAAATCGTTTCTGCCTCCCAGGAAGCGGAAGACGATATATTCCAACTGACAGACGACCAGGTCGCCGGTGTCCAACAACCACAGTCCGGCATGGGGGCTTTTACCGAACCCCAGGGCACCCAGGGAAGTGCTCATTCGGCGCATGATCCCATCAATGAGATGGAACAGGCGCTCAAGGACCCGTTTTCAAATGAATCCCCTGTCATGCAAGGCAACGGTGATAATACCGGCGAAAACATTGCGGACAATCTTCTGAGTCCCGAGCAAATGGGGTCGCCGATCCAGGTTGAAGATCTTGCGCGTGATCCATCAAGCGAAATGGACCCTCTCATGGCGGGCGGGCCTGACCAGAAAAATCCGGTTTCTCCCGTGTTTGATCCACCGCGCATGGAAATGGCCGGAGACTCATCAGGCGAGCAATTCGTTGAACCGGATCATATGGA
>JANQOC010000755.1 GCA_028279265.1 Hyphomicrobiales bacterium | reverse complement strand
GAACCTTTCTCCCTATTGCCGGAATTGTCGGAGCCGAAGACAGGGACGGGAACATTGGTCATCATCGGGGAATTGGAATTCTTGGCCATGAATTAATGCTCTTTCGGTCAGTTTGTCCAAAGTCCGGACGTCGGAACAAATTGTGGTATTAGGCCGGTAGTCCCATTGTTGGCTTAACAATGAACCAACGGACCTCACTTAACAGAGATCGCGCCGGAACCCGCTTATTTCAATAGCATTGCGGCATTTCTCATTCAAAATATCCATTTTACTCATTGAATTTCAGTAATTTATAACATTTTTCTATTGAACAAGATCACTCATTAATTTTAGTATCTGTTTTGTATATGAAAATTTGAATTAGGTCTCTCCCGGAAGCCACCTAGTCGCCGAATGCGCGTGATGAGGGGGAGATGGAGTTTGGTTTTGCGTTTCAGAATTCCATCGGTAATTACTTACGGTTTGCTGTCGTCCTGGATAGTTGCAGTTTGTTCCGGGCTGATAATCTGGCAGGCGCCGCCGAAGGCGATTGCCAGTCCGGCTGCAACAGACCAAGACTACCAGCCATCCTCGGAACGCCCCACCTCCGGAACCAGCTTATCATACAAAATTGCTCAGAATTTTCAGTCACGCCGGAAGCTGCGTTCCTATAACAATCCCCGCAAGTCTTACCGGGAACAGCTTGAGCAGTTGTTTTCAGAGGATCAATGGGATACGGACAGATCTCCCTGGGTTTTCCATTCTGGCCGTTACCGGACCATGTGTGTTCGGCTGTGCGACGGCTATTATTTCCCCGTGAGTTTTTCCGTGCGTCCGGGGCAGTTCCACAATGATGAGCAGATTTGCCGTTCCCGTTGCGCGGCACCGGTCGAGCTGTTTGTCTACCGCAATCCCGGTTCCTCCATCGATCACATGCGCAGTCTGACCGGTCAGAAATACCGGCACCTGGCCAATGCCTATCTCTATCGCAAGAAATTTGTCGCGAGCTGTCGGTGCAATCCTGAACCCTGGACTGTCGCTGAGCGATCGCGCCATCATTTTTATGCGACCGGCAAGCCCTTGCCCGAACTGAGTCAGGTGAATATCGCGCGTAATGAGTCCGATGATCCCGGGCACCGTCTGCTAGATAGGGATCCCCGGCGACCGGGTGACATGATCGATGAACACCGTCCGGTTCGGACGGTCCGCAGTAATTATCTTATTATCCGCTTTGAAGGAGGCCGGAAGGTTTCCAGTGGTGCTCAGCCTTTGAGCGAACAGATTGTGCGGAGCAAATATTATCGCGGACCCGCGCGGGCAACGGCACTAACCAGCGAACCCGCCGCCATCGAACCATTCGATAAGGATCCCGATATACGGATCGAAATACCCTCTTCCAGCGGCGGTCACTAGCCAATCCGGTCAAACCTCAGATCCCGACTTTTTGACTTTCGTTTTGATAGTTGGCAGTTTTTCCTTTTGGTCTCGCTGGGAAATGGAGGATCAGATTGGCGCAAACGCCTGAAAATTCGTTCACCATTCTTTTTGTCTGCCTGGGCAATATCTGTCGTTCATCCATGGCGGAAGGAAGTTTTCGCCAGGCTGCGGCGGATTCCGGTCTGGATCAGCTTCTGAGCATTGAATCCGCGGGTACCGGGAGCTGGCATATCGGCAATCCCCCGGACGAACGGGCACAGCAGGCCAGCCTGGCGCGGGGACGGGATATCTCCGGACAAAGGGCGCAACAGGTGACGCCCCGGCTCCTGGAGCAGTGCGACCTGATACTGGCGATGGATGAAAGCAATCTCAGCGAAATTCGCAATCTCATGGAGGTCTCGGACCATCACAAATCCCGCCTTTTTCTTGAGTTCTCGCCGGAACCAGGGGTGATCGAAGTTCCCGATCCCTATTACGGAAGTGCGGAAGGGTTCGAGCACGTTCTGGATCTTATTGATCTGGCGAGCGCGGGACTGCTGGACTATTGCCGAACGGCGCTCGGCAAATAGTCCGCTTTTGACTTGTGGTGCCAAACTTTTAGCACTTGACCCATGCAGGGGAAATTCAAGCGATTACGCATGCGGCCCCAAGGGAAATTCCTGCTCGACCACATAGGGACCGCCGCCACGGCCGGGTTTGGCGGAGAACAGTGCGAAGGAGTCCACGTCGAATGAGAGGTCCCCGAAGAAACCGTTTGTTTCCAGATAGCGGGCAACCCGGTCCGGTTTTGTGCCGCTCTTCAGCCGGGCAAGCGTGATGTGCGGGACAAATTTCCGCTGCTCAGGGGGAAAGCCGAGACCGGCAATCAGATTTTCGTGGGCGAGCTGCAGCGTGTTAAGGGGTTCGCTGGTGCGGACGTCGGCCCAAATGGTGCGCGGCTTGCGGCCCCCAAACACGCCGAGGCCTTCCAGTATGAGCTGAAACGCATCCTGTTTGATCTGGGACAGGGCCGCGGCG
>JANQOC010000741.1 GCA_028279265.1 Hyphomicrobiales bacterium | reverse complement strand
CCGCGGATGCATCTCACCGTCGGAGAATTCTTCGAGATTCAAGCCTTTGCTGCTCGTGTTTTCAAGCCTGAGCAATTGTCGGATTGAGGGCAGTTCTTTTAGAATCTGGGCGGTTTCAGCCCAAGTGCCATATTCCGGATGATCGGAATATTCCTCGCGGAACGCACGATAGGTGATCATTCTTTCCCACTCATAGATGGGTACGACCAAACGCCGCCCGCCGTTCGTTACATAACGGCGCAGTATTTTTCCGGTCGCACTCTTGGCATTGGGTGGAAAATCTCCCGCCCGTATAATCACCGAGATAATGCCATCGGAAGAATCGAGAACCTGTTCGATCTGACGCTTGAGACTGCCGCCCTGACTGCGCTTGTTGCAGAAAAACAGCCGTGTCTGAAACTGGCTGCCATTTCCGTGTTCGACATGCAGATCGACACCGACGAGGTCGTTAAACCATTTGCCGGGCTCAGTGGATATTTCAACATTGTCGCCGAACTCTTCCGGCACCAGCTCCATCGACTGGATAAGGAGATCACAAAGTTCCCGATCATCTTCCGGTATTTCCGCATGATAGTCGAGGACGAACCTTTCCCAGTTCTGCTGCATGGGGCTGATATGGTCGTGGACTTCCGGTTCGATGTCGATGCGATCGGTCTGGAAATCGCGGCCGGCGCAATAATCGGTCCTTCTTATTTCGGCAACTTCCAGCAAACGTCGGGTCGAAAGACCAACCAGGTCCTGGACAAAATTTTCTCCGAAAATTTGCGAAAGTTCCGCTGAAAGTTCCGGATGTTCAGCCGGATTCACAATGTGATTAAGCCGTTTCTCGATTATCAGTCGCGCTTCCTCAATTGTGCGCGATTCTTTCAAATGTATCGGTCCGGCTTTCTCGATCCGGTCAATAAAGGATTGCGGCAGAAAATCACGCATCTGGAAATAAAAATCATCCAGGCAGGAGATCACGATAATGCTTGACGGCACGCGATTGGCGATCTGGATGAGATCGCGAATGGCACGTTGAAACCGCTCTTCCGCGTCATCGAAAAATCTCAAATCCTCAACCTGGTCGATACAGAAAACCAGGGCCCGGCGTTCCGTCGTCCACATAATCCGGCCCAGAGCTTCGATGATCTCGAATGCGCGGTCCGGACTGTCGGACGGATCGAGAGCGGATATGGACTTCATGCTCGATTCGTTCAGGGGCCGGCCATAGAGGTACTGGCGTACCCGCTGATCAACCCGTGGATCGTTGCGCTGAAGATAAAGCAGGCTGCGAATAATATTGATATCCAGGTCCTGATTCTCGAACTTGGGCGAGGAAATAATGCCATCGGCAATATCAACGATCAGATCCGCCAGGTCATCGGGATTTAGCTCTTCTTCCCTCAGATAGGCGAGGTCGTCCCACGAAAGCAGTTCCGCATCGGTGCCGAGCACATTCGACATACGGATAAAGCTGTTTTCCGCAGCATCAAAAGGATTGTGAGGCTTCTCCAGTGAATTGATGAGACGTCGCAAATAATAATCGGCGTAGTTGCGCACATCCGGTGTCATCTGCGCGTAACCGAAATAAGCGGTCTGACTCGTGTGCGATTGCGTGCGCAGAGCCCGCAGAAGGTGCGTTTTCCCGGCGCCACTCTGGCCCTGGAACATGACCACACGGTTTTGCGCCGGCGTCGCACTATCGGTTACCGATGACAATAGCTCGAAAAATTTAGCCCGTGCATTCGCATGGACAATTTCAACATCGAACGGATCTGCCTTCCAAATATCGTCTTCCCAGGTGATGTTATGATCAAAAACCCAGGATGCCCGTTCGGTATTTAATAGTTTTTGGACGTTACCCATTAAGCCCCCTAGTCCTCAACTCTGATTAAATGCCATTCCGTATTTTTGTACCGCGTCACCGAGTCCTGAATGTCCGATATATTGGACTTGTCTCTCAGATCTGCGATCGCAAGTGACAGATGCCCTGCCCTGTGGGCTTCCGCCAGTCTTGTCTTGAACTCCCTCTCGTTCAGTTGTTGTCCCACGGTCCGGTTCTGGATTTCCTGCCAGACGTGTGAAATGTAGGCACGCCTGTTTCCATCCCAGCCCATGGCTTTCATTTTGGCCAGATTACTGACGACATCTGCAAACGATTCCAGATCGAACCCGTCACTGACCGACCGCGTTCGAATTGCCGTTGGTATCGTTTCATTCGAAGGTGAATCACCTTGGGCGAATTTACGATAAATCGCTATGCGCAGAGAATTTGGCTCGGTATCGGACGCCTCCACGGCCTCGGCCGCCAAAATGGCAAGAAGCTGCGCCGTTGATCCGATTTCCCGCGGCCGCTTCAGATTGCGGCTTGCCAGCATCAGAGCCATGTCTTCGGAAACAGTGGTCCCGTCGCTCAGGCCTCCCGGCAGATTTTCCATGAAAACACTGTTCATGGATTGCACGGCCAGGGCATTGCGAATCTGCGAAAGTGAAGGAATATGGGCCTTAAGCGGCAGATTGTAGTAAACTTTCAGTATCGCCGCCCGCAGCCCATCGCCGGACTTGAGAGGTTCGAGAGCCGCCAGCGAACGCGATTTTATGCGTAAAAATCGGGCAACGATGTGGAGCGATTTGATTTCTTCCCAGTGAAGATTGGAAATGGACCGCACCCGCAGAAACGACAGGGCGCGCTTTTCACCGGTCTCGGTGATTTTGAGTACGTCGCCCTTTGTACGGAAAATTGCACCGGAATTGATCAGCTGCTCCAGCGCATTTTCAAGAAGCCCGGAAACTTCCTGGGCACGTGTTTCGGCACTGGCGAAACAGAGCATATCTTTGGCAATCTCGTTCGGATAGCAGCCGTCGGGTTGCGCACACAAAACCCGCAGCAGGACGAGATCCTGAAAAATAGCCGTATCCATTTCCGTAGCCAGCAATTTTTCCCCCTAATGGCTATTGCGAAATATGCACCTTGCGGAATCACCCATACCGGCATTTACATATGTATCGGCTCTTTCATTGGTGCTGTCTGAACAGCCTGCGTCAATGTGTTGCCGATAGTGAAGGTGATGCCGATAGCGGACGAACAAGCAACACATATCCTGCTCTTTTTAATCTCTAAAGAATTGCCCGGCTGGGCAGCACAACCGGAAATCACAAATGCGTTCGGGGTATCGGTCCGGAAGGAGAGATTGTCCCCGATTCAACCCGTTATTGATAGGTGATTCGAAGGGTGTTCCGCGAACAGAATCAGGATATTTCCCGAACCTGTTTAAATTTTTCTGTTGATCGTTTCCGAATTCGCTTGAGAAGTGCTTGGAATCAGACACCAACCCGATAAAGTCGGACCGATTTCTCAATTATTTACATCCACGAAATTGGTCGGTTTGCCCCAATGATGTCATGATTTTGAGGTGTCAAATAGGGGAGGCCAACTATGTCGCCCTGATCAATAAAACCTGTGGTCGATAAATAGTGCCCGGATTGCACTTTTCGTGAACCATTTTAGAAATCCGTGACGGGAGCCACACAGCAGTCGGAGGGATAAGTTAGTATGCGTAAGGTCGTCGGAGTATTGTCGGGAATATTGGCCCTTCTAGCACTACCCGCCTGTTCAAGTGGACTGTTCGGATCCAACAATATCGGTTTTGGATATAATGCGGCACCGGTGGAGACGAAAACTCCGAAAATTGCAAAAACTCAAAGCCAATCCCTTACCAAGAAAGCCAGCCTCAAAGTTAAAAAGCCGGCGACGAAAGCAAACGGCCCCGCATTGAATGCGGCGGAAGCCAGAGACATGGTCAATATTTACCGCGAGACTCATGGCCTGAAACCCGTTCTTCTACATCCGAAATTATCCAAGGCAGCGGAACTCCATGCCAAGGATCTGGCGAAACAGGACACGATTTCGCACTTTGGCTCCGATGGTTCCGATCCCTGGCAGCGGGTGATCAAGGCGGGCTACAAGCCAATCCTCGCGGCCGAAAATGTCGGCACGGGTCAGAGATCATTTGAAGAAGTGATGCTGAGCTGGCAGCAGAGTCCGGAGCACAAGAAAAATCTGCTTCTTAAGGAAGCCACACATCTGGGCGTGGCTATGATTCATGAGCCCGGCTCCGAATACAAAACATTCTGGGCCCTGATTGTCGGGCAGCCTCTCAAATAAGCGAATTTTAATGTCGGAAAAACCCCGGTTGCCAGACCTATCCGGGTATTAAAGCCGATCCGGGTTTCAAGACCGATCCGGGAAACGCGCTGCGGCAACGTTCAAAGGATCTCCTCCAGGACGCGCTCCTCCTGAATTTTATTCGACTGCAAGAACGACACTTCTTATTAGTAGGCTATTGCAGGGTTTGTCCGGGTTTGCGGCCGGAAATCCGTGCAGCAACCTCTTTCCAGCCTTCCGATCGCTGCCGGTCGCCGAATTTTTCATGCTCAAGTGCAAAATAATTTGCAATCGCAAACGCGCTTCGGCCATGGCGACGGCATAAAATCTCCGCCATTTGATCAACATTCTGCGAACTGATTTTCGCCGCTGCAATATCGTCTCCTAGTGCGTATGTAGCCATTTCAATATTCCCTTTAAATACGGGATGAAATTCGCAAGCACCATGCCACACCCACTGTTTCAATTCGGCTCAAAAGGGTTAACAGAGGCGGTCATTGCGTTAATAATCCTCAATTCCGCCTTCCTGATTTGAAACAAACGGTTACCCGGCAAAGCCACCGTTTTCCAGAAATTCAATTTCCTCGCGGGAGGACGTCCGACCTAACACTTTATTCCGGTGAGGAAATCTTCCAAATTTGCGAATGATATCAGCGTGAATTTCGGAATATTTAACACCCTCCTCATCATTTGAGCGGGTGCAGAGCTCAATACAGTAATTCTGATGTTCAAGGTTTTCGCTATGCATAAAGGGAAGATAATAAAAGCGCCGCACAGGATTTTCATAAGCCTGATCGTGATGTCTTGATATCGCTTCCTCGGCGATGGAAATAGCTTTTGGATCACAATGGTAGGCACGATCCGAATCCCTGTACAAATTTCTCGGGAATTGATCCAGGAGCAGAATAAGGGCCAGGGCACCTTCGGCCGAGGCGGACCAGTCATCCATTTTTCCTTCGTGGGCCGGTTCAATTAATTTCTCAAATTTTTCGGCAATCTCCTGATCGAAAGCCGTATCTTTTTCAAACCATTTTTCGGGCCCCGCGGAAATCCAGAAATCGACGATTTCCTTAGCGGCACTATTACTTGAATCCGTCATGAAGTTGCCTCGCCTATTGCCCGGTTCCCATCGGGTCCCGCGCTTAATTGAACGGGGATATTATGAATTGACGCCCAAGACTTCAAGAAAATCGCTATTTCTTCTTCGGCTTCTTTTTCTTTTTTGCGGTGCGCTTTTTCGCGCTTTTTTGTACGGGCGGGCGATTGCCGCAGATATAGGGTCGCAGAAGACGCCGCATGTTTTTCGGACCGCGAATCTCATCTTGATTGACGGGATCGGTCAGGAACGAACTTTCAAACAGAAGGTCCTTCCATTGATAATT
>JANQOC010000731.1 GCA_028279265.1 Hyphomicrobiales bacterium | reverse complement strand
TAAGCAATAACAGATCCAAAGGCGACAGCCAGAGAGGTCGACAGAAGCGCGATAACCAGACTGTTACGCAAGGCAATCCACGGCTTTTGCAGAGATTGAATGTAGGTGTTTTCCTCATAGCTGGCGAGGCTTGTCCAGACATTCAGATAGTTGGCAAGCGTTGGTTCATCGGGCCAGTAAACCGGCGGCCAGGCAAACCAGTCCCTGTCCGGCTTGAACGATGTGGCAACCATCCAGAAAATCGGAAATATGACAATCAGCAACCAAATCGTCAGCAGAGAATAGCGGGTGACGTTATATGTGAGCAGTTTCTGCGAACGGGTCATGACTGCCCCCCGTTTGATGAGTACATGGTGTCCAGGGATCGCTTCTCACGCTGCAGCACCTTTATGGCCATTAAGACTATGATGACCATCAGCACGAGCACAACATATGACATGGCGGCTCCCCTGGAGACGTCGAAATACTGCCAGGTGGTCAAGAAAATATAAACCGGGATTGTTTCCGTCGCCGATCCCGGTCCGCCCTGAAACAAAGCCCAGGTCTTGGGGAATTCGGCCATGGCTTCAAGAAACCGCAGAATGAGGGCGAGAAGAATGACCGGACGAAGCAGGGGCAACTGCACCTCCCAGAAAATGTTCCACCGGGAAGCCCCGAGAATTAGAGCCGCTTCCTGGGGCTGTTTTGGGAGGGCGGAAAGACCGGCCATCAGAACAATGAACGTAAAAGGCGTCCAGTTCCAGATTTCCATGATCATCACTGTGGTCAGGGCGAGCTGGGCATTCGTCAGCCAGAGGGCATTGAAATCCGTTCCCAGTATAGAACTGATGATGCCGTTTATCGGACCTTTCTGATAAAGGAGCATTTCACCTGTGTAGGCAATGACTATGGGAACCGTAAGCATCGGCAGAATAAAAAAGATGTAGTAGAAAGCCTGCCCCCGAAACGGGCGATACATGAGCAGGGCCAAACCAAATCCGATGACAAAACAGCCGAGCGTCGATCCCAGCGCAAACAGAAGTGATCGGACAATGGCCCATCCAAGACGCGGATCTGTCAGAACATCCTTAAAGATATCGAGCCCGACCCATTCCGCTTCCCACCAGCTGCCGAGATAAATCGTATAGGAATTAAATGAAAAATAGAGCTGCACAAACAGCACCGGCATGAGCACGAATGCAAAAACCAATATAAGTGGTGTCAATACCGACCACTTAAAGCGCCGAGCATTTTGGGCCTGGGTCCGGACCAAAGGTGTCGAAGTCGTTGCCGTCACAGTAAAATTTCCGCACTTTCAACGAAAAAAAAGCCGGGTGCAAATTGCAAAAAACAGGCACCTGCAGGTTTGTGGGAAAGGCGCGCAGGAACTCCAGGAATTCTTACGCACCCTTCCCTCATACTCTAGCTTGGCATTACAGCTTTGTAACTTGCAAGGTCCTGCTTGAGCTTGCGTTTACCAATGCGGCGGATGATGCCTTTCCAGTCTTCCTCGGTCTTCTTAAGCACCTCGGAACCCTTGATCTGGCCGACATAGGCTTCCGACAGATTCTTGGCCAAGGTATCCTGGAATTCCAGATAACCGGTCATATAGATCGGCGGTGAAGCTACTTTCAGGTTTGCTTCAATCGCTTTAACGCCACCAGGTGTATAGGCCTTCTGAACCACTGGACTGGTCATGTGTCCTTTGTGCCATGGATCGTGGAAGGTATTGACCCGGTCGGACACGATCGCTTCACTGTTTTTCAGTGTTGCCCACCATAACGCCATATAAGCGGCCTGCTCCTTGCGCGGGCTGTGCCGGTTGACAAGTATGGCGGCGAGCGGTGAAGAGATCGACCGATGCATGAGCTTACCACTTTGCTTGGAACCGGGCACCAGCCCATAAGTCCATTTGCCTGTCGTTGTCGACTTCTCTGGATTCTCAGCCAGCGAAATAATGCCATCCCAGTACTGACAGGCAAATGCCTTGCCCTTAACAATTCGCGGTATCATCTGCGGTGTTCCCCAGCCAGGCGCTTCCGGATGGGAGACATCTTTGATTTGCAGATAATAGTCCACCGCATACTGTCCGGCAGCCGTATTCAGTGTCGGGTTCAGATCATCGTCAAAGGGAAATCCGCCCGCAGAATAGAA
>JANQOC010000708.1 GCA_028279265.1 Hyphomicrobiales bacterium | reverse complement strand
AAAGTTGAAATTCGGCGCCGGTAGGGTTCGCCACCTTTTTGCGTGGCTGTCGAATCCGCGTTGGCCAGGTTTTCAGAAATAACCCGCATTCTGCCGCTCTGGGCACGCAGTCCGGAGGCCGCGATTTTCATTGATTTCAGTAATTCCATACCCTTAATCACCTCGTAGCTTATAGACTGAATGACCTTCCACTTGCGATAATTTGGACCTAACCATTGCGGCCAAGTGCCGTTCGCAGCAGCCCAAGTGAGCGGGCGTAAATCGTACTGGCAAGCTGATAGTCAAACTGGTTTTCAGAGACTTTGATCATTTCTTCTTCCAGAACCACCGCATTGCCGGCGGGCGTCACTTCCCAACCCTTGGAGGAAGCGCCCTGAAACGGTTGTTTTGCTTCCGCTGAAGCCTGCTCCGCGTAATGCACCCGATGGGTCGCCGTTGTCGAAATCGGATTGGCCCGCGCCAGTTCAAGGGACTGACGGAAATCCGGCTGTTTCAGGTCCTTGGCCCGGTAGTTGGGGGTGTCCGCATTGGCCACGTTTTCGGCCAGGACTTTTTGCCGGGCCTGATGCCACTTCATCTTGGTCTTCAGTAATCCCAGGATACCGAGATCCGAAAACGCCATCTTGCGCTCCTATCAGACAATCCAGAATTGCAGGCAACTGCAAATTCATCACAGCTAGGAAAACTTTGCCGGTGTTAGGGTTAATTTCTCATTAAATTGTTGGGCCACCTGCGATATAATCGCCATTGGGTTCACAAAAAGCGGACTTTTAATCCAAAGTTTGCGTTCCTTAAGTTTTTGTTAACCAGCGGTGCGGCAATTCTTGCCTATCTGGAAAATGAACCTGTTGTGCAAAATCAGGTCCGGATATGGGCACAATTGTCAATTAAGTCTGAGGCGTACTTCAATTGCGGCGAGATCATGGAAATACTCAGTTACATCGGCTCATTTTTGTTTGTTATTGCGCTTATTGGGATAGGTGCCTGGTTCCTCAAGAACTATTTGATGGGCACGGAGGGCAATAGCGTGAGTCTTTTCGGAAACAAGGAACGCAAACGAATCGGCGTTGTGGAATCGGCAAACGTCGATGGCCGGCGCAAACTCCTTCTTATCCGCAGGGACGATAAAGAGCATTTGATCATGACCGGAGGACCGGTTGACGTATTGATCGAAAACGGTATTTCCGGTTCGTCTGTCCATAACGGTAGCGGTGCCGGCGACAGCCTTGGCTCCCAGGTGCACAACCAAGAGAGTGCACCGGAACATGGCGAAACCTAAATCCTCTCGTTTTCAATTAACCGGTTTGGCGATCCGGCTCGCAACTCTGGCTGCATTGCTGCTGGCCTCTACGACGACGGCCGACGCCCAGAACGTGACCATCGGTTTTGGCGAAGGCAGCGGTGTCACGGAACGCGCCATACAACTGATTGCGCTGGTGACGATCCTGTCCCTGGCACCCTCCATACTGATCATGGTGACGTCGTTTACACGAATCGTTGTCGTGCTTTCCCTGTTACGAACGGCCATTGGGGTTCAGGCCTCGCCTCCCAATGCGGTCGTTGTCAGCCTCGCCCTGTTCCTGACCGGTTTTGTCATGACCCCTGTCTTTCAGAAATCCTATGAGGCCGGGGTCAAACCGCTGATTGAAAACCAGATTGAGCTGCCTGAGGCGTTCGAGGCCGCAGCCCAGCCCTTCAAGACGTTTATGCTCGCCCATGTGCGCGAAAAGGATCTGGGATTGTTCATGCAGATGGCTGACGAGGAGAAAATCGAAAAACCGACCGATGTGCCGCTTCAGGTTCTCGTACCGGCTTTCATGATTTCGGAACTCCGGCGGGCTTTTGAAATCGGCTTTCTTCTATTCGTGCCCTTTATCGTCATTGACATGGTGGTCGCCTCGGTTCTCATGTCCATGGGTATGATGATGCTGCCACCGATCATTATCTCCCTGCCGTTCAAGCTCATATTTTTCGTACTTGTGGATGGCTGGCACCTGGTTGCCGGCAGTCTCGTGCAAAGCTATGGCTTGTAGCGAAGCTCATGCACCGATCCTGCCAGAGACCTTATAGTTGTAAAGAGAATAGACCCGGAAGAGCTAGCTCCTATCCGAGGGAATCGGGCTTTTCAGCTTCTTCGGTTTTGGCGCTATCGGGCATAAACGATCCACCGGAATAGCGCAGTTTGAACTTCTTCATGAAGGCATCCAGGGTATCGACACCGGCGATTTCCTTGGCAAGTTTTTGAATTTCGAGGCTTTTGCCGACGACGGGATTTGACACCAGCACAAAAGCTTCAGCGTCAATGGTCTTGATCATTTTCGGATAAAACTTCTTTCGCAGCCGGTCCAGCGCAAACTGATCCTTGGCGAGAACATAGGATATCGCCGCCCGCAGAACATTGAACCGCTCCTCATCCGTCAATGGTGCGCTGTCCTGCCATCTCTGATCGAGCATCTTTTCCAGCTGCTGGCCTGCCGGCAACCATTGCTGCGCTGACCAGTACGCATCGGCCTTCAGGCGTTCGATCTCCGGACCTTCGAGGCGGTTGAGAATATCGACGGCCCCTTCGACACGGCCGATATCGCCAAGCGCTCGTGCTTCAAGGATATCCCGGTCCCGGCGCAGAAGTTTCGGCAGATCGGGCTGTCGCGTATGACGAATGGCACTCAGCGCCTTGATCGGATTTCGGTTCATTAACTGTACCATCGCCAGGCGTGTCGCCACCTGCGCCCGGGCAACGCCCGTCAGCCGCTTATCAACCTGGTGCTGCAGCAGTTCAGCAGCCTGATCAAGAAGATCGACGGAGATCAACCGGTCGGCCAGACGACGGATCATTTCATCCCCAAGCCTGCCGATGGGGGTCAGTTCCCGGTAATCATAATAAAGGCTCAACGCCTCAATCGGCTGCAGATTACGGCCGCGATCGTGGACGAACAGATCAACAAAAATCTCTTTCATCTCGTCCTGAATGCTGAGCGAAAGCTTGTCCTGGGGAAAAGCCTTGACGGCGTTTTTCATGATCGAGAACGCCGACCTGTAGTCCTTGTCCCTGACATAAAGATTGGCAAGGAGTCTCAGGGTCCGGAGTTCCGTATCATCTCCGCGCCAGACGATGCTGAGACGTTCGAGCCTTTTCAGGGCGTCCGCTTGGCTGATCTTGTTATTGCGAACAAGGAGATTGACCAGCCGGTACTCCGCTTCGGCGGCGACCGGGGCAATGTCCGACTTTATGGCCGCCTTATAGGCTTCAATCGCTTCCTCGGTACGCCCGATAGCATCGAGATACCGGCCCCGCAAGAGCTGATTTTCCCCGAATTGGCGATCGGCAAGTTTGACCTTGGAAAGCGAATCCAGGACATCGGCGGCAACGGCGAGTTTCCGAAGCTCGATGGCCGACTTGGCATTTGCAAGCTGGAACTGACCCTGGATCTCGCTCGGATATTCGGAGACGACGGATTGACCGTCCTTGAAATTCTTGACCGCATCCGACCAGTTCTGTTGTTGTGCATGGAGCAGTCCCCGCCACAATGCGGCATCCGCGTCGTGGGCAAGAGCATGCACGTTCAGATCCTTTTCGGCATCGGTCAGATAACCCATGGAAACACTGGCCGCACCCCGCAATATATTGATCGCCGGATCGGATTCGGCTCCCTGATCGTCCTCGGTGATCTGCCGGATCACACCAAGCGATTCCGGCACCAGCATATGCGCCAAGTAGAGGCGCGCAAGCTGCAATCTTTGCGCATTGCGGTCCTTCGGTTTGGCTGCGGCGATTTCCTTTTCCAGCCGGCTCTGGTTGGCCTGGAAGCTTCTAACCCCACCCTTCTGCCAGTTGTGAAAGTCGAGGAACCCGGCACGGGAATTGTTTTTCTTATCCAGGGCTTTGCGACCGGCCACATACTGATGAGCCGTTCCCGGTGACAAAGCGAGACCCTGGTTGCGCGTGATGAGAATTTCGTCAACCACAAGTCGTACCGCGAGATCGTCCGTTTTGGGACGGACAACCAGTCCGTGGGTGGAGGGCAGCACCGAGAATTCGACAAATTCCTGCGGTTTGGAAATGTTGCGCACGGGACTGAAGGCGGTGACGACACCGAGGCGATCCCCGATCTGGGGGTCATCGATCCAGTGGACCCGTCCGGCGCCCGGCATTTTTACGGTGACGATCGACTTCTTGTCCCCGCGCAGGGACCTCTGAAGATTAAGCGTATTCGCTGCGCCGGTGACCATGTTGCCGATCTGAACAATCCAGGTCGTTTCCTTTTTCGAGGTATGGGTCAGCCATGGCTGCTGGAGTTTTAGACGCACAATTGACCGCCGACCCACCTGATTTTGCTGAATATCGGCGATCACCGGATCAGCATGGTCTTTGATCCCGGAAAAATCGATTAGATCCGGGCTATCAAAAACCAGCCAGACGATGCGCCCTCTCCGGAATACCGCCGCCGATGTCTCGGCGGCAAAAGGAAATTTCAGTTTAACCGCACTGCCGATCTTTGAAATCTCGGCCTTAACGCTCCGCATTTCGCCAAATTCAGAGGAATCATTTGCCTGCTTCCGAGCACCCGGTTCTGTTTTTACAGGTTCGGGACGGGATGAATTCTCAGCCGCCGACTTTGGCGTTGTCCGGGCTTTGACCGGGTCCAGTTCAGTTTTCTTCTGCGACCTTGTCGCCCCTTGCTCTTCCGTGGCATTAGCCGTTCGGGGCATGTCGATGGACCAGTCTCCGAATTTCACGGGATCCAGGTCATGAAATTTGAACGGCCGGGTCGTCGACAGAAAAGCTTCCTTGACGATATCGCGATCGACCTCCCCCGGTTTCATGTCGGGTTTGATTTCACCGTCGAGTTTCGTTCCCGGTTGAGGTTTGCCTGCGGAGGATTTCACACCTTTTTCGCGATCAAGTTCGTCTTGCAATTTTTTTGTGGCGATCTCGATATCGGAATCCGGACCCGTCAGGTCGACGACAAAGTTATTGCCTTCGCGAAAACCCCGGACGTCCGCCTCGGGCGAAATCTGCATTGAGACCTTAACGCCGTCGGGGCCCGTCTCTGCTTTTGCATCCTGCACATAGCGTGGAGGGTCCGTTTTTAGCAGACCGAGATCAATATCTGTGAGAGCATCGAAAGCAACGACGACTTTTTTGTCGCGTCGCGAAAAATCGACGGTTGTGAATTGATTCCACTCAAATGTTATGCGCGAGAACGTTGGAAAACGGGCGACGCGAATTTTTAACTTGATATCCCCCTGGGCTTCCCGGCGCTGGAGCGCGCGTTTGCGGCTCTCGGCATCCGACTTCCGCACGCGATCCGCGAGTTCCGCAACGACATGGTCGGGCAAGGGCGGCGGCAAACCAACCCAGTTGGAGGGCATGATATCCAGGAACAGGAGTTCCCCGGCGGCCATCAGGTTGGTTCGATAGGACTGGGTCAGGGCAAAGCGGATCGAGCGCCCATCGGGATCGAGACGCGCAATGCCCACATACCGGTTCAGCCGCTCAGCGACGCGGCTCACATTGACTTTGACCGGCTCCTCGAACCGGAGGACCAAAATACCATCCTCGAGGGCATAACTGTGTTTGGGAAGATGATTGAACTTGAAGACAATGCGTGCGAAGCCATCTTCCTGCTTGGTTTCCACTGTCCCGCGAATTTCACTTGCCGATTGTGCCTTGACCACGGTCTCGTTGGCGCCAGCTTCGTTACTGTTAGTCAGGACTATGGAGAGAAAGAAGAATAGAGGGAGCAGGAACGCGGAATTCAGGCATGAAAACAATTTGGGTCCAAAGGATTTGGACCGATGTTTCTGCAATCCACCCGCGACGAACTGACAACGAACTTTGAACTGGCGTCGCACTTTCGAATTCCCTTAATCCACGCACTTGAGAATTGGCACGACTTACGTCGCCCAACCTGGTCATAATCAAGCTAGTCGATATATGGTTAAAGCTGGATAAATGTAGTGCTAAAAATTTCTGAATTTTAATCTAGAGCAAAAGCGCTATAATCAATTGTTTTTGCTCTATTTTCTTTATTTTTGATTTAAAATCATATAATCTAAAAAATTGTGTAGGGCATGCAAATGACGCCTTATGACGCATTATTTTCTCACGCATTTTCTCACACCATGATTGCTTAGGTACTGTAATCCGATTTCCACAGACATTGAGAAACAGTTTCTCCAATTGGAACGAATCGAAGAAACTGAAGTGTTACTCAGTTTGATTGGAAAAACTAAATGAAAAAATTTTTCAGAACCATTTTGGACTTGATTGGCCTACCAGGGGATGTCGAGACCGTAATTCGGCTTATCAGAATACCTGGAAGTCTTGGTTTGATAACAGGTGCTCTGGCCACCTATGTCGGTG
>JANQOC010000686.1 GCA_028279265.1 Hyphomicrobiales bacterium | reverse complement strand
TTTTCGATGAAATAAGAATCTTCGAGAGCCAGACGCTCCAGTTCAAGTGCCACTTCGAGCAGGGGATCTTCCTTCATTCCCAGCGCATCCAGCACTTCGTGGGCGGTTTTCTGCATCACCTTGGCGCGCGGGTCGTAATTTTTGTAAACCCGGTGGCCAAAGCCCATCAGACGGAACGGATCGTCCTTGTCCTTGGCTTTCTGGACATATTCGGGAATGCGGTCTGCGGTACCGATTTCCTCGAGCATGCGCAGGGCCGCTTCATTGGCGCCACCATGGGCCGGTCCCCACAGGCAGGCTATACCGGCGGCGATACAGGCAAATGGATTGGCTCCCGACGATCCGGCCAATCGAACGGTCGATGTTGACGCGTTCTGTTCGTGGTCCGCATGCAGGATGAAGATACGATCCATGGCTCGGGCCAGTACGGGATCGACCTTATATTCTTCGCACGGGACGGCGAAGCACATATGCAGGAAATTGGCGGAGTAATCGAGATCATTGCGCGGATAGACGAACGGCTGGCCGGAGGAGTATTTGTAGGCCATTGCGGCAATGGTCGGCATTTTGGCGATCATACGCAAGCTGGCGACATCGCGCTGCCAGGGATCCGTTATATCCGTTGAATCATGGTAGAAAGCGGACAGGGCGCCGACGACACCGACCATGATAGCCATGGGATGGGCGTCGCGCCGGAAACCGGCAAAAAAGCGGTTCATCTGTTCGTGCAACATGGTGTGGTAGGTGACCCGATCGTTGAACTCCGCCATTTCGCTTGGCGACGGCAGGTGACCGTAGAGCAGAAGAAAACAGGTTTCCAGGAACGTCCCCTGCTCGGCAATCGCATCGATGGGATAGCCGCGATACAATAAGACACCCTGTTCGCCGTCAATATAGGTGATATCCGAACGACAGCTTGCCGTTGACGTAAAACCCGGATCGTAGGTGAACATGCCGGAGTCGCCATAAAGCTTTTTAATGTCGACGACATCGGGTCCGATAGAGCCGCCGTAAACCGGAAGTTCAAATCTTTTGTTATCGACGGTAAGTGCGGCTGAAAGTTTAGTTTGGGCGTTGCTTGTGTCGGCTTCCGACATATGTTGGCTCCTAAAAAAGCTTATATCTATTGATCAAAGACTGTGTGTCGCTGCTAACCGGGGGTTGCGCGTATGATCACGATGCGATTCATAGAAATTTTGTAAAATGGGTAGACTAAAATTGCGCTTCAGGCAAGAGCCAGACACTAATTTACAAGTCCAGAATCAAATTAATGCTGAAAAATTAGTCAGTTAGTTGATCTTGTATTCGACCAAGAGACTCAACTTTTCCTAATATGAAAAGAACATCAAAAATACCGGGTGAGTCGACGCCTCCGGTCAGGGCCGCGCGTAAAGGTTGCGCTACCTGTCCGAATTTCAGCTCCGATTTCTCGGCAAATTCCTTGGTCAGGGACTCGAGCTCAGCCAGGGACCAGGTTTCCAGACTCTGAAGTTTTTCAGATATTTGCTGCAACAGATTGACAGCGTCAGGTGTCAGAGTCTTCCGGGCTTTCGACGTAAACTCCAGGGGGCGTCTGAGGTAAATGAACTTCGCCTGCGCCATGAGGTCGACCAGTGTCTTGGCCCGGGACTTCAGAACCGGAAGGGCAATCTCGATACGTTGCCAGTCATCTTCAGTGATTTTCTCCTGCAGGTCGGCTCCGCCTTCGAATTCGCCCAGGGTCGATTGCAGGCGCTGCATAAGTTCGGAATCCGAAATGTCAGAAAGATAGACACCGTTCACGCTCTCCAGCTTGTCAAAATCGAGTCGAGCCGGAGACCTGCCGATGGCCTCAAGTCCAAACCACTCTATGAGTTGCTCCGTAGGGATTATTTCTTCATCGCCATGGCTCCAGCCGAGACGGGCGAGGTAGTTCCTGAGCGCTGCCGGCAAATAGCCCATTGCCCGGTAGGCCTCGATCCCCAGGGCCCCATGACGTTTGGAGAGTTTTGCGCCATCAGGACCATGAATCAGCGGGAGATGCGCAAATGCGGGCACACGCCAATCCATCGCTTTGTAGATCTGAAATTGGCGGGCGGCGTTGGTTAGATGATCATCTCCCCGGATAATATGAGAAATGTCCATATCATGATCATCAACGACCACCGACAGCATATAGGTGGGCGTGCCATCGGACCGCAGCAGGACGAAATCATCAAGGTCCTGATTTTTAAAGATGACCGTACCCTGGACATGGTCTTCAATTGTCGTTTCGCCGTCCCGGGGTGTTTTCAGACGGATTGCCGGCGCAATATCCTTTGGTGCATCAGCGGGATCCCGGTCACGCCAGGTTCCATCGTAAACAGGTGGACGTCCCTCTGCCCGGGCTTTATCGCGCATTTCCGCGAGTTCATCCGGCGTCGTATAACAACGGTAGGCTAGGTCGTTTTCAAGCAGAAACTCTGCAACTTCCCTGTGGCGCTGGGCGCGCGCGAACTGAAAAACCGTTTCCCCGTCCCAATCAAGCTCAAGCCACTTAAGCCCGTCGATAATGGCCGAGATCGCAGCTTCCGTAGATCTTTCCCGGTCTGTATCCTCGATACGCAGGCGCATTTCGCCGCCATTAGCGCGGGCAAAGAGCCAGTTGAAGAGAGCTGTCCGCGCGCCGCCAATATGCAGAAATCCCGTCGGCGAAGGGGCAAATCGCGTAACTACTTTTTCAGCCATCATCTTTCCTCTATCACCTGGATTTCACTTTTTTCATTATTGTGCGGGATGGGATTTCATGTAGCATATGGATCCGGCACGGGTAAGTTCTAACTCCAGGATGGGTTTTGTTTCGAGGATTTCGAACACAAATATCCCGGATGCAGATTCGGGTATTTTTTGACTCTGATACTTACAATACAGACAGACTATTTAGAAATACATTTGATTTTCTGCAACTGAAGTTTAATGAATTTATTAGCCGGGAAGGCGAGAATTATTTCGTTTGGATCGTCCTCGCTTTCGGTGGTGGCATTCTCATATTTTTCCATCAGAGAGACGCCCCGACCTGGATGGATGTGGGTATTGCCTGCCTTGTTCTGATTTCGATCGCCATTTGTCTGATTGCGTTTTTTCAGTGTTCTATCGCGTCTCTTGTTCTTGTTTCCCTGGCTTTCGGCGGACTGGTGGCCAAGACGCAACTCTCGATGTTGGACCACCCGATCTTGTCCGAGAAAACGGAAGAAATTTCTCTTACCGGCATGGTTCGGTATGTAGAAAATTTTGGGAACGATTCTTTTCGCGTACGTTTGCGCGTAGACGAAGGTTGGACCGGCCCTTTGAATTCCGTTGAAGACGTTGATGTGCGTATCTGGATCCGGGATTTTCATTTCCAGAGCCATCCCGGCGATCTGGTTCGGCTGACTGTCAAATTGTTTCCCCCACCCGGACCAAAAGTGCCGGGAGGCTTCGACTTTGCGCGGCGAGCCTATTTCGACGGACTCTC
>JANQOC010000685.1 GCA_028279265.1 Hyphomicrobiales bacterium | reverse complement strand
GTCGAGGTATCCGTCACATATTCGCGCTGCAGGCTGTCGAGATTAAGTTCAAAACTCTGGGCATAAACAAAGGGACCGACAAGACTGCCGCGATGAAACAGGTGAATACCCTGGGGCGGTGAATAAATCGATTGCGAGTTGCGGGTGTGCAGATTATAGGGCGCCAAAAACTCGCAAATGAGTATCGAAAAATAGGCAAGGAGCAGGAATATGCCGGAATAAAACGCCAGTCGGTGGCGTTTGAAACGCAACCACATAAGCTCAAAGTGGGAAGCGAGGTAATAGCGTTCCTGTTCCGGTGTCAGGGTTTCGACCACATGCGCGTCAAACGGTTTCTGGGAAACGTAGTGGGGAATGCGCCCCTCTTTATCGATGGGCTTCTGGTCTGTCATCGTGCCCCGCTTTTTTCAAGCCGGATGCGCGGATCCAGGAAGGCCAGGGCAATATCGGATATCAGCACGCCTATGGTGGTCAGTATGGCCAGGAACATAAGGAAGGAGCCTGCAAGAAACATATCCTGACTTTGCAGAGCCGAAATCAGGATCGGTCCCGTCGTCGGAAGGGAGAGCACAATGGCGACGAGTTCGGCTCCTGATATGATATTCGGCAGCAGATGGCCGATGTCGGACACGAAAAAGTTCAGCGCCGCCCGCAGCGGATATTTGACCAGTACTTTTCGCGGAGGCAACCCTTTGGAGTGCGCCGTTATCACATATTGTTTCTGTAGTTCATCAAGAAGATTGGCCCGCAAGCGCCGCGCCAGACCGGCGGTCCCGGCTGTGCCGACAACGACGACGGGAATCCATAAATGCTCGAGTACCGACAGGGCCTTGTCTATGCTCCAGGGCTGGTCGAGATATTTCGGATCCATCAGGCCGCCGATGGAGGTTCCAAACCACACATTGGCGAAATAGAGTAAGATCAGAGCCAGCAGAAAATTCGGCGTGGCAATCCCCAGAAGCCCGATGAATGTCAGGCCATAATCGCCCCAGCTATATTGATGTGTCGCCGAGTAAATGCCGATGGGAAAAGCGATCAGCCAGGTAAACAGAACGGTGGCCAGGGAGACGACCATTGTCAGCATCAGCTTGTCGCCGATAACCTCGGAAACGGGTAACTGGAACTCGAACGAATATCCGAAATCGCCGACGAACCAGCCACTGATCCAGCGATAATAGCGCTCATATATGGGTTCACCGAACCCGTATTGTTCGCGCAGAAACGCTATCTCTTTTTCGTTGACGTCTTCGCCACGGCTCTGGAGTTCGGCAACATAGCTTTCGAGATAATCGCCGGGGGGGAGCTCAATGATAATGAAAACGATCAGGCTGATAATCAGCAAAGTCGGGATCATTATCAGAATTCGGCGAAGAATCAGTTCGATCATCTAAGTTTCTCTGCTCCTTCGCCGATCTGTCGTCCGGATTAATTTGCCGAAGCCTCAAACCAGAATGTGTCGGGTTTGTAGATTCCAAAATAGGCGCCGGGATCCCAGTTATAGATACCTTTCGCCGGAACGTTTCGCAGCCCGCTATTGATGACGACGGGTCGGAAGCTTGAATTGATAATACCGATGGTGAACACATTGTCCGCATTGATCTGCAGGATTTCATGCCAGATTTTTTCCTGTTCGGCTTTGTCGGCGGTGTTCTGCCAGGCCTTTTGCAGTTCGATCAGCCGGTTCACGCTTTCTATTTCCGGCTTCTCTCCTTTTTTGCCGCGGCTGCCGCCGTAGAGGCCATATTTGGGCCACTGATATTGCAACCGCGATGTCGGTGTGTAATCCCGCGGATTCATCGAGGCATTGACCAGCCCGTAGCCAAGCCCGCCCCACATGGACAGGATCGCCTTGCCGGAACCCACACGGTTGCGGAAAACCTCGCGTGTCGACGCCCTGGGAAAGAGTTTGATTCCGATCTGTTTCCAGTTATCCCGAACGAGTTCGAGAATATCGGTCTCTTCCGTACTTTCGCCGGCGGTGTCGATAATCATGTGCATGGGACGGCCGTCGGGCAACAGCCGGATATTTTCACTATCCCGCTTGGTGAGTCCCAGTTCGTCAAGAATCGCATTTGCCTTTTTGGGGTCAAAGTTGGCCCACTTGGTCATGTATTCTTTCTTGAACAGGGGCGAGGATTTGAGAACCGTATTGGCGCTGGGTTGGGCGACACCCAGGTAGATAACCTGGTTGATTTGATCACGATCGATGGCGATCGAGAGCGCCCTGCGGAATTTTGCATTCCGGATCAGCTTGCGCCATTCGGGATCCTCGGCATTAAAATTCGGATAGATCGCCTTGTGGGTTGCTTTCGGAGAACGCCACAGCTTGACGTTGAACTTGTTCTGCTTGCCGGATTTTTTCAGGAACGTGTAATCTTTCAGGCTCAGATAGCGCCCTTGCAGATCCGACTCCCCCGAGCCCGTGCGCGCCGGAATCATGCTTGTTGTCCCGAGCTGCACGACGATCTCGTCAATATAGGGCAGTTGCTGTCCCTGATCATCGACCCTATGGTAGTAGGGGTTGCGCTTGAAAACAAAGCGGTCGGCCGGGGGCTTGGTTGTGTTCATCCAGGGCTGCAGCGTCGGCTGATCCGGATTGTCGGCACGATAGTAGCGGTCTTTTCGGAAGTGGATTTTGGCCCAGTTCTTGTAACCCTTGTCCTTAACGATGGCTTCGAGTTTCTCGGTCTCGCCATGATCCATATGAAACTGTTTGAGATAGTGGGCCGGCCGGTAGATTGCCGCCGGGCGCGAACCGGCGAGCCAGATCAGGAAATCATTATTCGGCTTGTCCCAGCTGAAGCGAACCGTATGTTCGTTGATGATACCAAACTTTGCCGGTTGACCGTCCACAACCATCGTTCGCGGCGGACCACCGGGTGACAAGGCCTTGTTGTTAGCCACGTCTTCCCAGTAGTAGCGGAAATCTTCAGCTGTAAAAGGATGGCCGTCTGACCATTTGTGACCTTTCCTGAGGTGGAAGGTAAACACCTTATTATCCAACACGTCGACGGCACGCAGGAGGTCAGGTTCGATTTGAAGGTCCGGAGTAAAAGTCACGAGGCGCGCATAACCGTAGACGGTGACCATACGCGTGTCTTTCTGCTTGCCCATCAGCAGGCGCAGTGTGCCGCCATACTTGCCGGTTTCTTTCTTTTCCGATTGCAGATCGATTTTCCGAAATTCCGCAGGTACACGTTCTGTGATTGGCGGTAATTTCCCGGCTTTGACCATCGCTTCCAGCATGGGCGATTGCTTCAGGGACGCCGATGCGATTGCCTCCTGGGGCGAGCCCGTCAGGGCCGTGGCCACAAGCAGGGCAGTTAATCCGGAAACGGTTTTGCCAAAATACGTCACATTATTTCTCCTGCGCTCGTTCCGCTTTCGGCCAATACAAAATGGTCGTCACCAAGGTCGATCATCTGCATTGTTTCACCCGGTGCGAAAGCATAGGGTCGGGGCCACAAAGCTGGGTTTGTTGCTTCGGTTTGTGTGATGTTATCAAAGTCTAATTTACGATCCAAGTCCGCATATGGCACTGCGGACATCAGGGATTTGGTATAGTGATGGACAGGATTGCGGAACAGGACCTCCCGCGGCGCCGCTTCGACGATCTTGCCCTTGCACATCACTAATATCCGGTCGGCGATATAGTCCACGACGGCGAGGTTGTGGGATATGAATAGGTAAGTCAGGCCAAAATCCTTCTGCATGTCCTTGAGGAGGTTCAAAATCTGTGCCTGGATGGATACGTCCAGAGCCGAGGCCGGCTCGTCGAGGATAAGCAGTTCGGGATTGAGCGTCAGGGACCGGGCCAGGGATATTCGCTGTCTCTGGCCGCCGGAAAAGCTGTGGGGGTAGCGGTTTAGAAATCGCGGATCGAGACCCACCTGGCGCATCATCATTTCCACGTGCTGCTTATGGCTTTCGCGGTCACCGATCTTGTGAATGATCACAGGTTCACGAATGATATCGAACACCGTCATGCGCGGATTGAGGGACCCAAAAGGATCCTGAAAGACCATGCCGATGGATCGGCTGAGGCTCAGAT
>JANQOC010000661.1 GCA_028279265.1 Hyphomicrobiales bacterium | reverse complement strand
GCCCAGACCCTGCCGCTCAGAATGGAAAAAGCCAAGCGTCCCGTGCGCAAAGGTGTGGCATTTTTCGTGCTTCGGGAGGACGGGTTCGTTCTGCTGCGGCAACGTCCCCGCGAAGGACTGCTTGGGGGCATGATGGAAATTCCTTCAACGGATTGGAAGGAAAAACCGCCGCCGAAAGCCGATCAGCTTTCCCGGTCCTCACCGGTCAATGGCGACTGGTGGAAGGTCCCGGGCTTGGTGACGCACACCTTCACACATTTCAAGCTTGAAATGACGATATATCGGACCATTGTCGAGCCCGACGTGTCCCTGAACCTGTGGGCGGAACCGGAACGCTGCCGATGGGTGGCGAAGTCAAAACTGGGTGACGAGGCCTTGCCGAGCCTAATGCGCAAAGTTATTTCCCATGCACTCAGTGTGAACTAACGCTTCACCGTCCTGATAGCGACCTAACCTCGGCCCGATACCGGCCTGGCTTCGGCCTTTTCGGTCGCGGCAGCGGCTGTGTTTCTCAATCTTTGGCGTAGGCTTTGGCAAAGGCTCTGGCAGAGGATATTGCTCAGGGGGGGCTCGGCCGACTGCGCTTTTTCGCAACACCGTTACTGCAGGCCGAGTTGCTGACGCGCCTCGACTCTCAGTTCGTCGATAGGTTTCAGCTTTCCCCGGTCCTTGTAGTGCCAGAATGTCCAGCCGTTACAGGCCTGGGCACCCTGGAGCTGGGCTCCGAGTTTGTGGATGGACCCCTGGTTCCCGGAACTGGCAATGGTGCCGTCGGCGCGAACATCAGCGGATATCTTTTGCCGGGCATCATAAAGGGTGGCACCGGGTTCCAGTATGCCGAGTTCCACCAGGGTTCCGAACGGCACGCGCGGCTGCGCACGCTTGGGGGTGACCGTTTTCAGAGATTCCGCATCCAGGGGGGCGACCCCATCGATGCGGTCTTGGGCAACTTTTAGATAATCGGGATCGCGTTCAATACCGATCCAATGACGGCCGAGTTTTTTCGCCACCGCACCCGTTGTCCCGGTTCCGAAAAACGGATCGAGGACGACATCTCCCGGTTTCGTGGAGGCCAGCAGCACACGGTTCAGAAGGGCTTCCGGCTTTTGGGTCGGGTGGGCTTTTTTCCCGTCATCGTTCTTGAGCCGTTCCGGTCCGCCGCAAATGGGAATGAACCAGTCCGAGCGCATCTGCAGATCGTCGTTGAGCGCCTTCATCGATTCATAATTGAAAGTGTAGCGCGACTGCGGGTCTTTTGACGCCCAGATCAGGGTCTCGTGGGCATTGGTGAAGCGCGTGCCGCGGAAGTTTGGCATGGGATTGGTTTTGCGCCACACCACATCGTTCAGGATCCAGTATCCGAGATCCTGCAGATGCGTACCGACCCGAAAAATGTTGTGGTAAGAGCCGATGACCCAGAGCGCACCGTTGGGTTTCAACAGACGGCGGCAGGCTCCGAGCCAGGCCCGGGAAAACTCATCATAGGCTGCGAAATCTTTGAACTTGTCCCAGTCATGATGCACTCCGTCGACCTGGGTATTGTTGGGACGGAGCAGGTCTTTATCCAGCTGTAAGTTGTAAGGGGGATCGGCAAAAACCAGATCAACGGATTCTTCAGGAAGCTTTTTTAGCTCGGCAATGGCATCGCCCGCATGGATGCGGTCGATAAACGCTTCGGGTTTTGGGCCCGCTTTTTTACTCATACAATCTACTCGTTACGCGCGACTAAAGACTCTCGACAGTTACTCAATCAGAACGGGGTACAGCTTCAATAGAGATGCAACATTCGCAGGCACCGACAGTTGGTTCCGATCCACATCAGATTCTATAAGGGGTTGAATCCCAAGTCAAATTTTGAATAAATTTGCAGAACTTCTCCCGCCATACGGTTCTGATCCGCTCTTCCTAACACTCCGGGAGTCCCGCTGTCCACAGGCTATTTGCACAGGCTGAAAGGGGCCGATGAGGAAGCTCACGCGGTCCAAATTTGTTTTGTTAGGTTCAGGCCGCATTCAAGGCTTCACGGATCGGTTTGAAAGATCGCCGATGGTGTTCGGTGACGCCAAATTGCTGGATCGCCCGTCGGTGTTCCGCTGTTCCATACCCCTTATTGCGGGCCCAGCCATAATCCGGAAACGCTTCGTCCAATTCTCGCATGTGCCTGTCACGGGTGACCTTGGCGACAATCGATGCGGCGGCGATGGAGAGAGAAAGAGCATCGCCATTGACCAGGGACTCGCCCGGACAGGGAAGGGAGGGACACCTGTTGCCGTCGATAAGGACCGCTTCAGGAGCGACGGAGAGTTCGCCCACGGCCTTTGACATGGCCGCCATTGTCGCCTGCAGGATGTTGTCGCGATCGATGTCCGCAACCGTGGAAATGCCGACCCCGACCCTGGCACTACCGAAGATCTCGTCAAAAAGCCGCTCCCGGCTGGTTTCTGAAAGTTTTTTCGAATCGTTGAGACCGGCTGGAAAATTAGATGGGTCCAGGATAACCGCCGCGGCGACCACGGGACCGGCCCAGGGACCGCGACCGGCCTCGTCGACGCCGGCGATGGTTTGGCCACCGGTTTTCTGTGCCAGGCGGCGTTCGGCATCAAAATTGGGGGAAGAAGAGGTCAACGTTCGGTTCCGTTTTTATAGAGTGCCATTCTTAATTCAAAACCATGCCTAATCAATACAATCCTAAATGCCAGGAGGTGACCTGATTGCTACACCATTCGCGCCGGGTGTCAAAATGGATGATCGTCTCCTGCGGGGGGCGAGGTTTAGCTGGGGATAAGTTCAAAACAGATCAAGCTGGGCACCGGGTACGGCGGGTGGTTTGAAATCATTGATGTTTAAACGCAGTTCCCGAATTCCGAGTTTTAGCTTTTTTCGTGTCAGCTCAAAGCGGTCGGCGATCGAATCGGCAAATACACCACGGCCCCGCATGCGTTCCCCCCATTCGGACCGGTAGGCTTTGCCATCCCGCATCTCAAGAACTTGTGCAAGAACCCGATTTGCGGCATTTGGAAATTCCGCCCGCAGCCATTCAACAAACAAGTCGCGAACCTCCAGTGGAAGGCGTAGGATCACATATCCCGCTTCCAGGACCCCGGCTTCCTTTGCCGATTCCAGAATGGATTCAATTTCATGGGCGTTCAGTGACGGAATAATG
>JANQOC010000643.1 GCA_028279265.1 Hyphomicrobiales bacterium | reverse complement strand
GTTTCATTGGTCTTTTACCTTCCCATAAGTTCTTTGCGGACTAAATCGCATCCTACCTGGCTTCCGTCAAGTTCGATGGCTCAATGTCAGTTAAGATTGTTTGTTGGCTAAAGACGCTCGGCTTCCGGCTGTTCTGCGGAAGCGACGACCTTGCGATACATATGCCAGGTCCCGTGACCGAGCACCGGCAAGATAACAGGAAGGGCGATGAACATAGTGATGATCGCCCCAAACAGGCAGAGAGCGATGATGATACCCCAAACAGCCATTGGCAGGGGATTTGCCATGACCGCTCTTACGCTGGTCGCCATTGCCGTGACAAAGTCAATTTCGCGATCCATGAGCAGAGGGAATGAAATGGCGGTTATGGAGAAGACAACGGTGGCCATCACGGCGCCGATCAAGTTGCCCAGTAGAATAAAATATAGGCCGTCACGGGTCGTGGTCAGCGCTTCAAGAAACACATCGAGTTGCAGCTCGTTGAGTCCAAAAAATAGCAGAAAGACAAGGGCCGCATAGTCAACCCAGATAAAAAAGGCAAAACCGGTGACCAGTGCCATCCAGCCCATGTCCCGCCCTTTCTGTAGCCATGCCGTTCCGAGCACGGCTTCCCATGTCAGCGGTTGACCAACCTCCAGCCGACGGCTGACTTCGTAGATGCCGGCGGCGATAAACGGCGCGATAAAGGCAAAACCCAGGGCCGCCGGATAAGCCAGATAAGGCATGGATAACCAGAACAGCAGCCAGAATATGAGCCACCCACCCAGCGTATAGATGCCGCCGAAGAAGAGGCCGAATTTTGGAGCCTCGCTAAAGTCGCGCAAGCCCAGTAACAGACATTCAGGCCCTGCACCTGCATCAATCTGCCGGAGCTCCGGGATATTCATTTTCGGCTTGCGGCCTTGGGCCGGTTTGGCAACTTTGTTTTCAGTCATCTGACAATTATTGCGTATGTGTCTGCTTCAGGGAAGTGGTGATCCTATCAACTTTTGGATTGCAGTCTCATTCACTGTTAATTTTTCGGCCAGTATCCGTGGTCACAATTCATTTTTACTCAGTGCACCGCGATACATCGACAGCTTACAGACCGGCACACATCGCTGGAAACCGATCCGAATGTCATCGACTCGATTTGCCGCAGTCCGCGCATGCCCAAAACAATCATATCCGGATTGACATTGTTGGCCATATCGACAATTCCCTGCGCGGCCGGTTTTTCATTCACTGGAAGTATTTCACTCGCCAAATTCCTTTTTTCACAGGCCTTTTGGGCGTGAATCAGAATCTGGTCTCCAATTTTCTGCAGGAGTTCAGGCGGGACAAATTTCTCCGGCAAATTGGGATTGGATAGAACCTCTTCAATGGGTGCGGAACGTTTCTTTCCCTCAGAAAGAACTTTCAGTTCCTGGGAGAGGTCCTGATCGTCAGCAAGTATTTGCAGTTTCAGTAACTCCTCAGGTTCCTTGTCCTGAAGCATGGCATGAAAGAGAAGGATTTGAGCGTCATGTTTTTCAGCAAGATCGAGAGCGATATCCAGGGCGTGTCCGGCGATTTTCGATCCGTCCGTCGGTAACAATATTTTCTTCATCTATGCAATCCGTTATTGGTATAGGTACCTGATTTTCATCCCCATTGGGGAGAATCCATACAATGACATCCTCAAGTCCGGGAGCCCGGAACCGAGTAAGCTGACACTCTCATTTAGGACAATTTATCGAACTGAACTGCTCTGTCTTTGCGCTAAATCAATGTGCACATGGAAACAGGGGGCAAAAGCGAAATTTTTGCAAAAATATCAGCTGAATCAATTGGATAAGATCAGAATTTCCTGGAAAATTTCAGCATGCGCAAGCCGGTTCATGGCCAATTGAGCCGAACGCCGGATTTTCAGCCCGTTGCATCTCCCCAGGACTGAAATCCATGGGCCGGTTTCCACAAGGGCGGGCTGCCGCGCTCATATTGGGGCGGATAGGCTATTTCCCCGTCCAGGGCGAGGGCCGCATGCTGGGGCCAGCGAGGGTCAAAAAGAAAGGCTCGAGCCATGCCGACAAAGTCGGCCTGCTGGTCGCGAATGATGGCTTCCGCCTGATGGGGGCTGTAGATCATGCCCACCGCACCGGCAAGAATACCGGATTCGTTTTTGACGCGTTCGGCATAGGGAAGCTGGTAGGAAGGTCCCACAGGAACCTTGGCAGATGAGCTTACGCCGCCGCCGGAAAGAAACACCAGATCGACACCGATCTCCTTGAGAGCCCGGGCATAGACCACCGCATCGTCACCATCAAATCCGCCTTCCGCCCAATCCGTCCCATTGAACTTGACACTCATGGGCTTCTCATCCGGCCATGTATCCCGAACCGCTTTGATGACCTCGAGAGGATAGCGCATCCGGGCCTGTAAATCGCCCCCATATTGATCCCTCCGTTTGTTTGAGAGGGGGGACAAGAATGTGGACAGGAGATAGCCATGCGCGGAATGTAATTCAATGAGATCGAACCCGAGCCGGGCAGCTCTTTCGGTCGCGTCAATATGAGCCTGTTTTACCGTTTGCAGAT
>JANQOC010000638.1 GCA_028279265.1 Hyphomicrobiales bacterium | reverse complement strand
AAGGCACGAAAGAAAGAACCGGACTGGAATCCGTTCAATAATTCATTCACCATCGAAAACTTGCTGAATGCCGATTAGGGCTTGTGCCGGTCACGTGAACGAACCGCAACCGGGGTTAATCATCGGTTTCCCATGGAAGACAATGGTTTCGAAGAGCAAATATACGCGTATAAACCTAAAGCGCGCGTTTATTCGCCGGCTTTATAATAGTTCAGCACGTAGATCCGGATAGCGCTGGAGAGCCCCCGGTCAGCACGTTTTCGGTCGATTTCACGGACCAGTTCAGCCAGAGGTTTATTCCGGCGTTCCGCAATCTCATTAAAGGCCTGCCAAAACTCCTCCTCAAGCGAGACCGAGGTTCGATGACCGGATATGGTCACGGAGCGTTTCAACATGGGCAACTGCCGCCCGGGCCCGGTAATGCCTCGAGCCCGGCCAAACGATGAGATTTCAAAACGGCAATCATTCCGATGGCGCGATCATTTTCTCCGGGCGTACCAGCCGGTCGAATTCCTCACTGTCGACATAGCCCAAATTAATGGCCTCTTCGCGCAGGGTCGTGCCGTTTTTGTGGGCCGTTTTGGCAATCTCGGTGGCCTTGTCATAGCCGATATGCGGGGCAAGTGCGGTTACCAGCATGAGCGAGCGTTCCATGAGCGCACCGATTTGTTCGCGATTGGCTTCAATACCGGCGATACAATTGTCTGTCAGGCTGTGGCAGCCGTCTGCAATCAAGCGGATGGATTGCAGAACATTGTGGATCATCACCGGTTTGAACACGTTGAGTTCAAAATGTCCCTGGCTTCCGGCAATGGTGACGGCGGTGTGGTTGCCCATGACCTGGGTGCAGAGCATGGTCATGGCCTCACACTGTGTCGGATTGACTTTCCCGGGCATGATCGAGGACCCCGGTTCGTTTTCCGGCAGGGAAAGTTCCCCGAGGCCGGAGCGAGGCCCGGATCCGAGCAGGCGAATGTCGTTGGCGATTTTGAACAGGCTGGTGGCCAGGACATTCAGCGCCCCGGACAGTTCGACCATGGCATCATGAGCCGCCAGAGATTCGAATTTGTTTGCGGCGGTGACAAAGGGGAGTTTGGTTATCTCCGCAACGGCCTTTGCAAAGCCCTCGGCAAAACCGACCCGGGTGTTGAGACCGGTTCCGACCGCGGTGCCGCCCTGGGCCAGGGGATAGAGACGCGGAAGACAGTCTCTGACCCGCTCAATTCCCAACCGGACCTGGGCTGCGTATCCGGAAAATTCCTGCCCAAGGGTAAGGGGGGTCGCATCCTGCAGGTGGGTACGGCCGATCTTGATGATGTCCTGCCATTCATTGGACTTGGCTTCGAGGGCGGCGGCAATTTTGTCGAGGGCCGGCAACAAGGAATGATGGATCTCCTCAACGGCGGATATATGCATGGCCGTCGGGAAGGTGTCGTTGGAGGACTGGGAGCGGTTACAGTGGTCATTGGGATGCACGGGATCCTTGGAGCCGACAGTGCCGCCGAGAAGCTGGATCGCCCGATTGGCGATGACCTCGTTGGCGTTCATGTTCGATTGCGTCCCTGAACCGGTCTGCCAAACGACGAGGGGAAAATTATCGTCGAGCTTGCCGTCGATGACTTCCTGGGCCGCATCGACAATGGCGTTTCCGATTTTCTCGTCGAGCTCGCCAAACGACATGTTGGTTTTTGCCGCCGCCTGCTTGATGATGCCGAGGGCGCGGATCATGGGTGCGGAAAAAGTTTCACCGCTGATCTTGAAATTGCCGAGGGACCGCTGGGTCTGGGCTCCCCAGAGTTTATCGGCCGGTACTTGCAGCGGCCCAAAGCTGTCGGTTTCTGTGCGGGTATCTGTCATGGTCTAGCTCTTGAAAATCTTATTGAAGATATTTTTGGATCGGCAAGGGGTTCCCTGTTCGAAAGGAATAGCCGCGTTGTGTTGGGATCATGTTTCCCGTGATGTTGTTTCCCGGGATAATGACAGCAGTTCGGCAAACAGGCAAACATATGTGGGGGAAATACCAACCTTATCGGGAAATTGTAGAATTATTTTTTTCTGAACGTGTCGAGTTCGACGATATCCGCAGAAGGCTGGCTGCTTTCGTCTTCCTTCTGATCCTGATCCTTTTCGGGTTCCGGTTTAACCTCCGG
>JANQOC010000621.1 GCA_028279265.1 Hyphomicrobiales bacterium | reverse complement strand
ATTTCGGCACCTCCCCAGGGGGCTGCGGAAAGACAGAGAAGCAATCCCATGGACCAGCGATAATTGTCGGGGAAGTAGTGGAAGGCGGGGTCTGCGGATGTCGGGTTCATCGGTTCTGCTCCGAATGAGATTTTGAAACGGCACGATTATGTTGAATTCTCAATTCGTTCCTGGGTTTTGTACTGATAGTCCAATAATTACCATCGGTCGAGCCGGAACCGGGAGACCAGGCATCTTGCGCGATCTCGCACGATTGCACGCGTGTACAAGATTTCCTGTCGCTCGCAGAAACTGCGGAAAACGGCGATTAACCAGAAATATACGCGCAAATAATCGCGATAAAGGAATTGTGTGACAATCGTCACAATTAACTTCAGGAATAAGGGTTACATTTGGTTCAGATAGTTTGAACAGGAGCACAGTCGTGAAAAAATTAATCTCAACTTCCATATTTGCACTGTCCGGTCTGATGATCGCAGTCAATGCCCAACCCGCATCCGCCAAAATCATTTGCGAAGATTCTTATCAGATCGTGAACGGCACCCCGATCGCAACACCTTATTGCGGTGACAGGTGGCTCGCCAAGATCTCAGGTGTTTCCTTCCGCCTCATTCGGAGCGATCATTCTGTCCGTCAGAGAGTTTGCCAAAGCTATGGCTCGGACCCGCGCGTCGCTAGCATCTGCGGATCTGATGCGGATTATTTCAGACGTCGCTTCTAGACCCTGACCGATGAGGTGCACTGCACCAGCGAAGGGACCGACCGCAAAGACGTCATATCCAACTGCCCTCGCGCCCGGACTTCCGGCCGAGGGCATAAATTGTCGTGAAAAACAAAAACACAATCAGGGCGGGCGGGCCGAAGACAACAGCAATTTTGTAAAAAGTCCGGTCACCATACTGGTTGAGCCGGGCTTCATAAACGGAATCGACGCATCGCTCAAAGGCGGCCGTACTCTGGTCTGTGGACCTGCTTTGCCCCGTGACGCTCAGCGGCGTGGTGTGGACCAGGCACCGGGTCGAAGCCAACTGCTCCACCTCTTCCCGCAAAGGCGGCTGGGCAACGAGTGAATTCAGGGAAAGCGCCGACAGAAATATCCAGTTCAGGCACACCACGATCAGGAGCCCATACCGATTATGATAGATCCACTGCATAGCCCCTTGAAATTTTCTGATTCTTGAGGGCATTACAAGGCTTCGCAAATCTTGATTCTGTTCTGGACCGGATGGCGCTTTTCATTTCGACGCATCCGTGGCGGAAATCTGCGATGGGTTTCAACCCACTGGCCAACAAGAGACGCAAGATATGTTGATCCCGGGAATATTAAGCCTTAAAAGGAGATTGGCTTTTTTGACCAAAGCGTCTTGTTTATCAATTGTTGCAAGAGGTTCATTGGGCCGGTTGAGAATTCCAGGATAGTCGGAGTGTGGCGCAGCCTGGTAGCGCACCTCGTTCGGGACGAGGGGGTCGGTGGTTCGAATCCACTCACTCCGACCATAAAAAACAAGCACTTAGCTTAATATCCCAAATAACCACCACGTACAAATGTACGTGTTTATCGGTCCACAAAGCCATTTTTGGCCCTTACTGGACCATGTCTCCCATAAAAATTGAACGAAGCATTACCTCCCCTGTTCTCCCTAAGCAAGGGAGGCGCGGATGAGCGAGATTCCAAAAACAGTCGATGTTGAAATCGCCATAGTCGTTTCCGAGCGGGGTTGGTGGGGTTACTCCAAAACGGATGATTGGTCCTTCGCAGAAGAAGGGGCCTATTTTGATCGGGAACCCGCAAGCGTGATTGTCATCATGGCCGGGGTTTATTCGACTTACAGCAAATGGATCAACAAAGAAATCAATCTCGCAAAAAATGGTTTTCTGTTCGAGAAACCAATCTTAGCCGTCACACCGTGGGGCGCGGAGAGAATTTCTGACGTTGTCAGGGAAGCTTCAGACGAAGTTGTGGGTTGGAATGGCAGCTCTATAGTCTCGGCAATTCGGCGGCTGACCTAATATGTCAATTGGCACAGTTTTAAAGTCGCAAGACCCGAGTGATTACGGGCCTGAATACCGCAGCCATTGTCTGGAGATGTATCGGATTTATTCCGAAATCACCGACAATGTCAGCAACCGTCGCCAGTCTGCGAACACTTTCTTTCTGACGATCAACACCGCGATAATCGGTGCAGTTGGATGGCTTGATGGCCGGAGCGTCAGTTGGGATTGGGCGATCAGTTTGGCGGCGATGTTGATTTGTTATACTTGGTATCGGCTGGTCCGATCCTACAGGGATCTCAATAGCGCCAAGTTCAAGGTTCTGCATGAAATGGAGAAGGAGTTGCCGTTCTCACCTTTCGATGCGGAATGGGAGGCCGTGGGCCGAGGCAAGGATGCCTCGCGTTATCTTCCTTTCACTCGCATTGAAACCCGGGTTCCAGTTTTCTTTGGGGTCGCGCATTTTATAGTTTTTTGCGCGATATTCCCGTGGTGTTCAGTCTTTGCCAAGTACTGCGCCTGAAACCCCGCGCTCTAATCAGCAAATAATTCCCATCCCTAAGGACAGGGTCCAGTCTAGGCTCGGGGAAAAACTCAACGGTTTGAAAATGATCGTGCGCCTGGAAGGCTATAGGGATCCGGGCAGTTAGATTTGATCTTTGGGTTCCAGCCTAAGACGTCCTCGTATTTGAGCAGCACGTAATAAGGTCGGAAGCCGGGCGCTGCTCGTCGGCGATCGT
>JANQOC010000582.1 GCA_028279265.1 Hyphomicrobiales bacterium | reverse complement strand
CCCGGATCCTTGACAATCTCCCTGCAGGCCTCGGCCACTCCCGGCGTGTAAGCCAGGGACAGGTCCCGCTGATTGGAGAGCGGCTTCGTTGGCTGCACGGAAATCTTTCCCGGTTTGGGATGACGATGGTAGTGCAGCGCACTCTGGTTCAAGGATTCAGGCATTTTCTCACCTAGCTTAATGTTTCAAAAAAGGCCACTCTCATGCGGTGGCTTTCAAGGACGACAATGATCCCTTGCTCGCCAGCTTAGGACAGAAACCGGCGGTTAGGAAAGGTGAAATTCTTCAATGGAAACAAGTCCACACTTCCAAAACTGTGCTACTATGATTGCGAGATCCGCGAGACAGCACCCTGGCCTCAGATTTAATAATTCCGAGAAAACGAATATGACAAATTCCGGAAAGGCTCCCAAAAATTCCGCCCGCAAGGAACGCCTTGCCGCAGCCCTCCGGGAAAATCTTCGCAAAAGAAAAAAATCTGCCGAAAAACCGCAGATCCCGGAAACCGGTGTACCGGATGCGGACACGGCTGACCCCGAAATCACCTCAAAATCCTAATTATCGGGGCCCGGGGTTCGACCACGGGATTGCCATTTCAAAGCTGAGATTCAACTTGTTCGTCCCGCGCCTACGGATTAATGTTGCCAAAATTGCAATGTAATGGATGCACCACGTCTTATGGGGCCCGGGATCACCGAAACCCTCGTGTTCCATGGCAGGAATGTGCAGTATAATTGGCCGAATCGCGGCCAATCTCCAGGCCTTGAGCCTGGCCTTAAGAATGTGCGGCCCATTGGATAAGCAGAAACCGCCACCAGGATAAATCGCGACCGAGATAATAAAACAGGTAATCCATGGATAGAATTCGTATTGTCGGGGGCAGTGAATTAAAGGGCACCATTCCCATCAGTGGCGCCAAGAATGCGACACTTCCCCTGCTTATCGCTTCCTTGCTGACCCGCGATACACTGACCCTGAAAAACGTCCCGAATCTTGCCGATGTGCATCTCCTGCTTCGGATCCTGAGGCATCATGGGACCGACGTGGCCGTTGACGGCCGGCGGCCGGGCCAGCCGCTGATTGGCGATACCTATCATATCAAGTCCAGGGATATCTTCGATACGACGGCCCCTTATGAGCTGGTATCCAAGATGCGCGCCTCCTTCTGGGTCATTGGTCCGCTCATTGCCCGTTGCGGCGAGGCTCGCGTTTCCCTGCCCGGCGGCTGCGCCATTGGTACGCGGCCCGTGGATCTGCATCTGGAAGGGCTCAAGACCCTGGGCGCCGATATCGAGCTGGAAGGCGGTTATGTGGTCGCCCGCGCCCCCAACGGCCTGCAAGGGGGACGCATCATATTCCCGAAAGTATCCGTTGGTGCGACCCACAACGTACTGATGGCCGCCAGCCTCGCCCGTGGTGAAACGGTCATTGAAAATGCCGCGCGTGAACCGGAAGTCGTGGACCTCGCCAACTGCCTGGTGAAAATGGGGGCCCAGATTGAAGGGATCGGAACCTCGACCCTTCATGTCCAGGGCAAACAGGAACTGGAAGGAGCGGTTCATACGGTACTGCCGGATCGCATTGAAACAGGCACTTATGCCATGGCCGTTGCCGCAACCGGCGGCGATGTCCTCCTGCAGGGCGCTAATCCGGATCTCCTTTCATCGGCTCTGGAGGTGCTTAAGAAAACAGGGGTATCTGTGGCGGCCCATCCCGAAGGTCTGAAAATCAGCCGCAATGGCGGTTCCCTTGAACCGACCAGCATTGAAACCCAGCCATATCCCGGCTTTCCGACAGATCTGCAGGCGCAACTCATGGGTCTGGTTACGAAAGCGCAAGGCACATCCGTTATTCGCGAAACGATATTTGAAAATCGCTTCATGCACGTTCAGGAACTCGCCCGCCTCGGCGCCGATATTGAACTGACCGGCGACACGGCTATCGTCACCGGTGTCGATTCTCTGCGCGGCGCTCAAGTCATGGCCACGGATTTGCGCGCCTCGGTTTCCCTGGTTATTGCCGGTCTCGTGGCCGATGGCGAGACGATTATCAACCGGGTCTACCATCTGGATCGCGGATTTGAGAGAATCGAAGAAAAACTGGGCGAGTGCGGCGCCATAATTGAACGTTTAAGCACCTGAACTTCCACCAAAGCTTGACAAATTCCTGCATTCTTTTATGCCCCTAGAGAAAAGATCGGACCGGGCTTGCCATAACAACTGGCAATTTTGTCCAGGACGGGCAATCGGAATGATTTCTGTTGGATCAATAGCAGTCTTCGGGCTCAAACGCGCTTTATGAATTGGTGCCTTCCACTATGACATCGCTGAAACTTGTTGCCCTCGATAGCGAAGACCTGACCATCCTGTCGACCCATCTCCAGGATGCGATTGTCCAGGTCAGGGATCTGGTGTATCAGCCCCGGGAAAAGAGCTTTGTGATGATCGTCAACCGGTTTGATTGGGCGGAAAGTTCAGATCCCTCCACGACATCATCAGAAAACTTCAAGAGGAAACACGCGGCCCTCAGGTTTGCCCGTGTCAACGCCGTCCAGGCTCAGAATATCAACAGGTCAGATGGTGAATTGTTTTTAAATATGTTGTCTATTGAATTTGTGGAAGACACAGCCCCCAGCGGGGATATTTTCATCAGGTTCTCGGATGATCAGAGCCTGCGCCTCAGTGTCGAGTGCATTGAAGCGGAACTCAGCGATTTAAGCGCGGCCTGGACAACCAAGCACAAACCCAGTCACAACGAATAGACGGGTTTCGGTGGGACTGG
>JANQOC010000580.1 GCA_028279265.1 Hyphomicrobiales bacterium | reverse complement strand
AATTCACAAAAACAGCTTGAGCGGGCACCAAATGGGGATAATTCGCACGTACATTTTTGTACGATTTATGATCGCAATTTTTGCGGTCTTCAGCGTGTGTCTCCTTCTCATATTTCTCATCGATTTCGTTGAAGTCCTTCGCCAGACAGGAAAGAATGCGGATGTCGGTATTCTCACCACGTTTTTGATTACCGCCCTTCGGGTTCCCGGCTTCGCTGAAATCACCCTTCCCTTCGCTGTCCTGATCGGCAGCTTGATGACCTTCATGATGCTTTCCCGAAACTCCGAACTGGTGATCATCCGGGCGGCAGGCATGTCGATCTGGCAGTTCATTATTCCCGGCGTCATTGCCGGTTTGGTCATAGGGACAGTTGCAGTTCTGGCCTACAACCCGCTGGCCGCCTGGGCCAAAGCAGAATCCGAGAGAATGTTCGCGACCGCATTTGGAAAAAGTTCCTCCCTTTTGCAAACCAGCCGTTCCGGTGCCTGGTTGCGCCAGAATGGCGAGGACGGGCCATCGGTCATCCAGGCCAAGGCTTCCGCCAACGCCGGGACGCTTCTTACCGGGGTGACGATTTATCAGTTTAACCGGCAAAAAAACTTCATGGAAAGACTGGATGCAGCTAAGGCGGAACTGCGTTTTGGACGCTGGGAATTGTCGGAAGTCTGGGTCAGTAGCTCAGGCCGGGAACCGGTTTTTTACAAACGTTACATATTGAGCACATTTTTATCCCCCACTCAGGTGAAAGATTCCATAGGATCTGCACAGTCTATTTCATTCTGGGATTTACCAAATTTCATCCAAATAGCTGAAAAAGCTGGACTTTCTTCCGATCCTTACCGGGTGCAATACCAGGGACTACTCGCTATGCCACTGGTTTTGATCACAATGGTGCTATTGGCCGCAACATGCTCGCTTCGGAGCTTCAGATTCGGTAATATTCAGTTCATGATATTAACCGGCCTTGGCGCCGGTTTTGGATTTTTTATGTTTGCCGAAGTATCAAGAAACATCGGCAAATCGGGTTTGGCTGAGCCAATGGTCACGGCTTGGTCTCCGGGGGTAATCACATGCTGCCTCGCGTTAACGGTGTTGCTACACCAGGAGGATGGATAGGGTGAAATTAAACCGCAGCAATAAGCGGCAATACCCGGTTCATAAGGTCTCTCGCGGCGCTCGGGGGATGTTTTGGACTGTCCGAACTCTATTGCCGGCAGTAATTGTTGCGTGCCTCACCCTCGGGCCATCTCACAATTTCACTTCTCCGCTTATTGATCGAGCGATGGCCCAAGGCGCATCCTCTCTCGAATCCAACATTCTAGGACAGCTCACGCCCACGGATGAGGAAACGCCGCTGCTGTTGCAGGCTGACGAGGTAACTTACGACAATCGCAACAATCGCGTCGTGGCGCGCGGGAATGTCGAGATTTACTACAATCAGTACACCCTGCTTGCGGATGCCGTTGTCTACGATCAGCGTGTGAATACGCTCACTGCGGAAGGTAATGTACGGATCAAAGAGCCGGATGGAGCTATCGTCAATGCGGATCGCATTACGCTGACCGACGATTTCCGGGAAGGCTTTATTCGATCCCTGCGCATTGTCACGGCCGATGAAAGCCGCATTGCCGCCCGTTCCGCCCAGCGCATTGAGGGGAATACGACCGTGTTCGAACAGGGTGTGTTCACGCCCTGTAAACCGTGTGAGGACAATCCGGAAAAACCGCCGCTATGGCGCATCAAAGCGGCCAAGGTTATCCACGACAAAAACGCCGGCAATATCTCCTATGAAGATGCCTCGCTCGAGATATTCGGTGTTCCCGTCGCCTACATCCCGTTCTTCGAGCATCCCGATCCGACGGTAAAACGGAAGTCCGGATTTCTCTTTCCCAGAGTCGGCCAGTCTTCGGACCTAGGCTTTACGGTTGAAACTCCCTACTTCTTCAATCTAGCGCCAAATTTTGATTTCACATTTTCTCCCAAAGTAACAACAAAACAGGGGCTACTGGCGCGGGGAGAATGGCGCCATCGTCTGAAAAACGGTATCTACACGGTCGAAGTTGCGGCGATTGAGGAACTGGACCCCGATGAAACGGTGGGCGTAGAAGATTCATTCCGGGGCAGCATAAAATCCAAAGGATCGTTTCGACTCGGCAGCTGGTGGAACTGGGGATGGGACATAACGGCGGAAACCGATGAAACTTTTCGACGGTTTTACAAGCTCGACAACATCGTGACATCGGATCGGGTTTCGAAAGTTTATGTGATCGGCCAGAACGAACGTAATTATTTCGAAGGTAATCTCTACCATTTCGGCGGATTGGTCGCCAATGATGACAGTATTTCGAACTCCCTCGTGCATCCGGTGATTGATTATAATTATATTTTTGGAAGCCCGATTTTAGGTGGTGAACTCAGCTTCAATTCCAATGTTTTGAGCCTGTCGCGGGATGACGGTGTCGATACCAATCGCCTGATCGCCGAGGTTCGGTGGCGTCGGACACTGATCGACGGTCTTGGTCAGGTCTATGAGCCCTTCTTCAGCGCGCGCGGCGATGTCTACCAGGTTTCGGATTTCGCAGGTACCAATGACGATACAATAACCCGGGGTGTCGCAACCGCTGGTTTGACCTACAGCTATCCGTTCGTGGCCCGCAGCCGAAACTCGTCACACATCATCGAGCCTGTGGCTCAGGTTCTGGCCCGACCGGATATTGATGAACAGACAACGGTGCCGAACGAGGATGCCCAGAGCCTCGTCTTTGATGATACCCTGCTGTTTGACACCGACAAGTTTTCAGGGCTCGACAGGATCGAAACCGGCGTACGTGCCAATGTCGGTGTGCGCTACACCGTTCAAATGGACAATGGCGGTTATGCGCGCATCATTGTTGGTCGCAGCTACCATCTGGCCGGCGACAATGCCTATCTCAATGATGCGGCCTTTGTCGATTCCGGTTTGGAGACGGACGATTCGGATTATGTCTCGGGTCTATATCTCGAACCGAACGAACACTTCACACTCATCGCCCAGCAACGCTTTGACGATGATGATTTCAATCTGGAGAGAACAGACGTTTACGCGTCCACGAATTACGGTCCGTTTAAGGCGGCCGTCAATTATGCCAATATTGAAGCTCAACCCAGTCTCGGATTTACCGATGACCGGGAGGAAATATTGGGTTCCGGATCTATTCAGATTACGGACAGGTGGAGCATATTTGGTTCGGCAAGATATGATATTGAAGCCGAGCAGTTCATATCCGACTCCGTCGGCGCAAAATATTCCGATGAATGTTTCCTGATTTCGCTGACATATACTGAGACCTTTATCCGCGATACGGATATTCAACCGGATGAATCGGTGATGTTGAGAGTAGAGTTCAAACACCTCGGTGGATTTGCCACTTCCACCGGAAATGTGGGTGATCTCATCGCCAATCCTGAAGATCAATAAAATTTGTCGTTTCAGGGTCTTTGGCCGGCCATTTTCAGCGATTAAATTGCTTCTCTCAGTGTAATTTTATTGATAATTTATTGGCGCAGACGTGCGAATCACGGATTTTTGCGGTATCCGCAGGTAAATTCTGATTAGAGACCGGGAATCGCATGACTCCATAAATCGAATTTGAGGATCCAAATGTTGAACGGTTTTTCACCCTATAAATGTCTTTCTACCATTTATAAGACAATGTCCGCATTGCTGATCGCATTTGTAATTACTCAAATTGGGATAGCACCCGCCACGAGCCAATCCGTTCAGAAAATCGTCGCGCTCGTCAATGACGAACCTATTTCCGCATTCGATGTGGATCAGAGAATTCGTTTCCTGCTTCTGAACTCCAAGGAATTACGAAACCGGTTGCAGAACACTTTGAAAGCGCAATCGACCCAGGATCGTTTTCGCCAGGCGATGATTAGCGCGCAGCCGAAATCAAAGGAAGAAGCCCTCCAGGTACGCAACAGGTTTCTCCAGCGACTTCGCTCCGAGGTTACCAATTCCATGCGCTCGAAGTTCCGTAAACAGGCACTGGAGCAACTCATCGACGAGCGCCTGATGATTCAGGATGCAAAGAAAGCCAATATTGCCATTGACGATATTGAACTCGATGAAATCGTATCAAACATGGCCAGTCGCAATAAAAGCCGGCAAACGGGAAAACCCATGTCCTCCAAGGAATTTCTTGGGGGACTGAAGCGTGCCGGTGTCAGTGAAACAGCCTATAAGGAACGTCTGAGAGCCAATGTCTCGTTTCAAAGACTGGTTCAGCGTAAGTATGGTCGAAATCTATTTGTCGGTGAGCAGAGAGTCGACGAGCTGCTCGCGGCTGAGGCTTCCGGAAGTGAGGCTGCGAAGTCGGTAGAATTCCAGCTGCAGAAAATTTCACTTTCAATTCCTAAGAACGCCAATCAAACAATCATCGCCCAACGCCTTGTTGACGCGGACAAGGTCCGTAGTCTTTTTAAATCCTGTGCGGAATCGAAGAAATTGTCGCAGAATATTGAAGGGCTACGCGTGCAGTCCCTGGGCACCCGGACGGCCAAACAAATCTCTCAACCCGCCCGATCCTATTTGCTGGAAGCCAAGGCCGGGGAACTCACCCCGCCGGATATGACCCCGAATGGCATCGAGCTCTACGCGGTTTGCTCAAAACGGAACGTGTCGGCCGACAAGGATAAACGCCGTGAAGTTCAGAATAAGCTGCGGCAGCAAGAAATTGCGGTCCTCAGGAAACGTCACCTCAGAAATCTGCGCCAGGATGCTTTCGTTGAATACCGTTAACCGCGCGACCATTTAAAAGTTTTAGTTTGATGACCGCCAAAGCCGTCCGCAGACCCATTGCTGTTTCAATGGGAGATCCCGCAGGCATCGGGTTGGAACTGGCGGCCAAGGCCTGGCTCAAAAGCCGGTCGGAACCCATCCCGAACTTTTATCTGATAGCTCCGCAGGAGGTTTTCGAGGAACGTATCCGTCAGGCTGGACTGGACGTGCCGGTCTCGATACTTGATGATCCTGAACAAACCTCATCACGCTTTGCAGACGGACTGCCCCTCAGCGCCCTTTCCGTGGTCCAGGGAGTTGTGCCTGGTAAACCCAGCATTCGGTATGCCGAGAGTGTTATCGCCTCTATTCGGTTGGGAACAGCCGACGTATTAGGGGGAAAGGCGCGTGCCCTGGTCACTAATCCGATATCAAAATTTCATCTCGCAGGCGCCGGGTTTGAATATCCCGGACATACGGAGTTTTTGGCATCCCTTGCCGAAGCCGAGGGCCACACCGCTTTTCCCGTTATGATGCTGGCCGCTCCTGAGCTCAAAGTCATTCCGGTGACCATACACATACCCCTAGGTAACGTTGCCGCTGCATTGTCATCGACGCTCATTGAACAGACCGTAAGAACGGCTGTATCGGATTTAAAAGATCGTTTCGGAATTAGCGAACCCCGGGTTGTGGTTTGCGGGTTAAATCCCCACGCCGGTGAGAATGGTGTCCTGGGAGATGAAGAAAAGCACATCATTGCGCCAGCCGTCGACGCTCTGAAACAGGAAGGTTTCGATATAACGGGTCCGCTGTCGGCAGACAGTTTGTTCCACGAGGCCGTGCGTCCGACTTACGATGTTGTTATTGCCATGTATCATGATCAGGCATTGATACCCATCAAAACGATCGCCTTCGACCGAGCCGTCAATGTGACACTCGGACTGCCTTTTATTCGCACGAGTCCCGACCACGGTACGGCCTTTGATATTGCCGGAACAGGAACAGCGAATCCCGCGAGCTTCATCGCCGCTCTGCGGCTTGCCGATGAAATGGCAGATAATTTGTACGCCTCAGAGTCGGATGCGTAACCCATGGCCAAGCAAGAACTGCCTCCACTACGGGAGATCATTAAGGATCTCGGACTGTCGGCACGTAAATCCCTGGGGCAAAACTATATTCTGGACCTTAATATCACCCGCGGTATTGCCGCCGATGCCGGTAACCTTGAACATGCAACGATTGTTGAAATCGGACCGGGTCCCGGAGGTTTAACCCGTGCGCTGCTCGAACAGAATCCCAAACGGCTGATTGTCATCGAGCGGGACAAGCGATTTCTTCCCGCTCTGGAAATGCTTGCGGATCATTATCCCGGGAAAATGGACATCAGGATTGCCGATGCCCTGGACGTGGATTATGCGGACCTGTCAAATGAACCGCTGCAGATCGTTGCAAACCTCCCGTACAATATCGCCACGCCTTTGCTTGTAAACTGGCTGAAAGCCATGCCCTGGCCGCCTTGGTACGAAAAACTGCATCTCATGTTTCAAAAGGAAGTTGCAGACCGCATCGTATCGCCGCCGGGGCAGAAATCATACGGCCGCCTGAGTGTCCTGGCGGGTTGGTGTTGCGAGACCAGAATTGTTCGCACATTACCGGCGCGCATATTTACACCGAGCCCAGCAGTGGACTCAGCAATTGTCCAACTGATACCGAAACCGATCGA
>JANQOC010000565.1 GCA_028279265.1 Hyphomicrobiales bacterium | reverse complement strand
TCGCGGACTCGTTGCGGACGAATTAGTTCGTATCATCTTTTACAACCTCCCAAAAGAGGTCCGTTTCCGGATCAAATGTTTTGATGACATCTTCCCCGACCTGAATTTCTGCCGGGTAAGTGACCGGCACCTCCGTTTTGCGTAACCGGATCCTGTTCTCATTGTAGGGAACACCATAAAATGCCGGACCGTTGAGTGAAGTGAAGGCCTCGAGATGCCCCAGGGCGTCTTCTTCTTCGAACAACTGCGCCAGGCAGCTCAAAGTGTTTGCGGCATTGAATACCCCGGCGCAACCGCAGGACGTATATTTATCCCGGCTGGGGTGAGGAGCGCTGTCGGTTCCGAGAAAGAATTTTGGATTTCCTGAAGTTGCCGCTTTTCGCAAGGCCGTTTTGTGATCACTTCTCTTGGCGATTGGCAGGCAGAAATAGTCAGGTCGGATTCCGCCTTTGAAGATGTGGTTTCGATCAATCATCAAATGATGTGTCGTTATTGTCGCCGCCTGTTTCGACGAGGCGGATTGCACATAGTCAACGCCATCCCGCGTTGTGACGTGTTCCAGGACAATCCTGAGTTCCGGAAGCCGTTTCCGCAGGGGTTCCAGCACACGTTCGATGAACACCGCTTCACGATCAAAAATATCCACCGACGGATCCGTCACTTCACCGTGGCAAAGGAGCGGCAGATCGATTGCCGCCATGGCTTCAAGCACAGGCATCACCTTGTCGATATCCCGGACACCGCTGTCGGAGTTGGTTGTGGCTCCGGCGGGATAGAGCTTTACCGCTTTGACAAGCCCCGACTCGGCTCCGGCTTTCAGATCCTCTATATCCGTTGATTCAGTAAGGTAGAGCGTCATCAAGGGGGTAAAATCATGGTGGCCGGGGATCTGCTCTTCAATTCGGCTCCGGTAGGCCTCGGCGTCTGCCGAAGTGCGTACCGGCGGCACCAAATTGGGCATGATGATCGCCCGGGCGAAATGGGCGGAGGTGTAAGGAAGAACCGCCGACAGAACGTCACCGTCCCGCAGATGCAAGTGCCAGTCATCGGGTTGGCGAATTGTCAGGTTTTCGGCAGGATCCACGGATTGACCTCTTATTTGCATGTAAACCGATGGGGCGCAGATTGGCGCGAATAAAGCATTTTTCCAAGGACAATGACAGATGATCGGGGGGTTTTCCAAAGCTCAGTGCATCAATTTGGGTCGATGCGGTTACTGGCGGCGGGCACGAAAAAGTTGTATCCTCGAAAAAATTGTTTCCTTACAATTCACTAGGCAGTACCGACGCGTATGACTTTGCATCCACAAACCGAACTTTTTCTTGAACGGGCGGCCACAAGCGGTCGTCCGGCATTGGAAAGCCTGGAGCCGGCGGAGGCCCGGTTGCTCTACGACGAGATGGCCAAACTTGCCGCGGGAGCCGCACCAGACATGTTTGCCACGCGGGACATTGAAGGAGAAGGGCAACTGGGTTCCATTCCCATGCGTCTCTATTACCCGCGGGATCGCGGTCGGGAGCTTCTGCCTGTTCTGATCTATTTCCATGGCGGCGGGTTTGTTGTTGGCAGTCCCGACAGTCATGATGCGCCCTGTCGTATTCTGGCCAAGCACTCGGATTGTCTGGTTATATCAGTTGCCTATCGCATGGCGCCGGAATATCCCGCCCCCATTCCCGTTAATGATAGTTGGGCCGCGGCACAGTGGATCGCCGCCCATGTCAGAGAATTCGGCGGCGATCCAAATCAATTGGCGGTCGGCGGCGACAGCGCCGGTGCTAACATAGCGACCCTGCTTTGTATGCGCGCCCGTGATGGCGGACCCGTTTTTCGACATCAGTTGCTCATCTATCCCTGCACCGATCTCACGCGCAGCTTTGACTCCCATGAACGGTTGGCCGAGGGATATCGTCTCACTCGTGAGCTCGTTGACTATTTCATGGATCACTATTTTTGCGGCGATCTGCAAGAGCGTTCAGATCCCGACGTTTCACCGCACTTTAGCGAAAATCTGGAAGGTCTTCCTGCGGTGACACTTGTTTCCGCTGAATATGATCCGCTGGTGGATGAAATCTTTGCTTTCGAGGAAAAACTCAGAGACAGTGAAAATGTCGTCAATCATCTCCACTACAAGGGGATGATCCACGGTTTTATCAATCTCGGCCGTTTTATCGACACGGCAGAAGATTGTCTGAAATCCTGCGGATCGGAACTCAGGCAGGTGTTCCAGGTGTAATCCTTTTAGCAGGCGTTGCGACGGGTGGGCAATGACGGAAAAAACAAGTGAGAATAATGCGGGCATCGATGTCCTTTCCTGCACCGCATCGGAACTTCACCGAGCATTTCGCAACGGAGACACGGAACCGGTAGAGGTGCTGGAAAACATATTCTCCCGCATGGAAACCGCAAACCAGTTGCTGAACGCTGTTGTAATTCCGAATCGGGAAGCGGCCTTCCGCGCTGCCGAGGAGTCCCGTAACCGGATTCGTTCTGGCGAGGCACGAAGCTACTTTGATGGTATTCCGTTTACGGTCAAAGACAATCTATGGGTC
>JANQOC010000561.1 GCA_028279265.1 Hyphomicrobiales bacterium | reverse complement strand
AGCAACTCTTGCCGAACAAAGAGCGGTTGCGAGCCGATTGGCGGACTTGGCGCAATGTATCGAGACGAAGGGTCTGCGCGGTCCAGCCATTATTTTTGTCGGCCTGAGTTGGGCCCAGGCCGGGCTGGATATTCCGGAGGGTGTTGAAATTTTTAAAACCGATGAGTCCCTTGAAAGTGCCCCGGTGGATGGTGCGGCTGCAAGAGGGAAAACCAGAGAAACTGTGGGATCGAACTATGCCTAAACCAAAAAATTTTCTGCAACTGGTCACCGCCAATCGTCTGAATGACGGTCTCGTTGTTTTCCTCAATGAAAGTGGAGATTGGACCGAATCCATCGACCGGGCAAAACTTGTGAAATCCAAGGAAGATGCGGAGTCCCTGTTAAAGGAACGATCCTCCACCGGCGATGACGCCATCATCGAGCCTTACCTGATCGATGTCGAAATTGTCGAGGGGACTATCGCGCCGGTACGCTATCGCGAAAAACTTCGTGGGCTCGGACCTACCGTCCGCACGGATCTTGGGCGGCAGTCAGAGGTTGCGCGATCCGGTTTGGAACTCGCCAATGTATAGATATGATGAATTCGATGCGGCGTTCGTACGAAGCCGGGTTGCGCAGTTTCGCGACCAGGTTGAGCGGCGGGTCAAGGGGGAATTGACCGAGGAGAAGTTCAGGCCCCTGCGACTGATGAACGGCCTCTATCTGCAGTTGCATGCTTATATGCTGCGCGTCGCGGTTCCCTATGGAACCATGAACTCCAGGCAATTGCGGCAGCTGGCGTTTATCGCGGACAAATATGACAAGGGCTACGGACATTTCACGACGCGTCAGAACATCCAGTTCAACTGGCCGAAACTGAGCGATGTACCGGACATCCTTGATCATCTCGCCGATGTTGAAATGCATGCGATTCAAACCAGCGGCAATTGTATCCGCAATGTCACGGCTGATCACTGGGCAGGGGTTGTCGACGGGGAGGTGGAAGATCCGCGACCCGTATCCGAGCTGCTACGGCAGTGGTCAAGTGCCCATCCCGAATTCACATTCCTGCCGCGAAAGTTCAAAATTGCAGTTGCAGGTGCCGAAAAGGATCGAGCGGCCATCGCATTTCATGACATCGGAATCAAAATCCGGCGAAACGAGCAGGGCGACCCTGGCTATGAAATCCTTGTTGGCGGCGGCATGGGGCGGACACCGATCGTGGGAGTCACGGTTCGGGAGTGGCTGCCCAAAGGCGAAATACTGGGCTACATCGAAGCGATTATGCGCGTCTATAATTTGCACGGACGACGCGACAACAAATACAAGGCGCGGATCAAGATCCTTGTTCTGGAACTCGGCAAGGAAGAGTTCACACGGCAGGTCGAGGAGGAATATGCGCGCATGGGAGAGACCAGCGTGCAGGTCGATCCGGCCGAGATTGAACGCATAGAAAATTATTTTGTTCCGCCTCACTACGAGCAGCTTAATGATGCTGATCCGGTCCTGGCGGCTGCCGAAAATGACAATGCCGGTTTTGCTCCCTGGGTTGCCCAAAACGTGGCTAAACACAGGGAGCCCGGATACGGCATCGTCAATGTTTCACTGAAACCCACGGGCGGAATTCCGGGTGATGCAACTTCAGATCAGATGCGTGTGGTTGCGGACCTGGCTGAAAACTTCAGTTTCGACGAATTGCGCGTGACCCATGAGCAGAACCTGGTTCTGCCCCACGTAAAAAAGTCTGATCTTTTTGAAGTGTGGAAGAGCCTGGTCGCTGCAGGGTTGGCGACGGCGAATCTGGGTCTCGTCTCCGATATTATCTGTTGCCCGGGGCTCGACTACTGCTCACTGGCAACCGCAAGGTCCATACCGGTGGCCCAGGATATCTCCAATCATTTCTCCGAATTGGAAAGACAGCATGAAATCGGCGAACTGAAAATTAAAATATCCGGTTGCATCAACGCCTGCGGTCATCACCATGCCGGACACATCGGCATACTTGGCCTCGAAAAGCGCGGCGAAGAATTCTACCAGGTGACTCTGGGCGGCAGTGGCGATGAAAATGCCCAAGTCGGTGAGATTATCGGCCCCGGATTTTCCCGAACCGAAGTCATTGGCGCCGTCGATACAATTGTTGACACCTATGTGTCGCTCAGAAACGAAAATGAAACATTTTTAGAGGCTTACCGTCGGGTTGGTCCGAAACCGTTCAAGGAGGCTGTTTATGCAACTCATTAAGAATCAGAAATTCGTCGAGGATGGTTGGGTGCTCATTGCCGATGACGCACCACTTCCCGAGCAGGGCAAAATTATCATCAGCCTGGAGCGATTTAACAGCCTGGCAGCCTCGGACTTATCTCCCATCGTGCATCTGGGTGTGAGCGTAACCTCGGCGGATGATGTTTCCCTTCTCCAGGGTGATTTCGACCGATTAGACCTCATACGCCTGAATTTCCCTGCCTTTACCGACGGTCGGGCGTTTTCCCAGGCGCGGATATTGCGACATCAGCTCAAGTTCAAAGGAGATATCAGGATTTCCGGAGACTTTATCCTGGATCAGGTTCATTTCCTGGAAAAATGTGGCGTGACAAGTTTTGAAGTCGTTGATGAAGTTACTTTGGATGATTGGCATCGGGTTACCCAGTCTCTGAACTACTCCTATCAGCCCGGATATTCACTGGCCGATACCCGTATGCGTCGTTCGAGACCGGCGATTACGGCCGACAACGAGGATCAGGAACTTGTTGCCGAATTGAGCGCCGCCTGATCCGCTGGTAAAATTTTACCTAAAAACAAGCAGAACGGAATACATCATTGGTGTTTCTGAGAGATGGCTCCCAATATCGGGGAGCCATTTTTCGTCTCGTTCTTTCCGCTATTGACCATCGATTTTGAACGGACGAAGGTAGCTTCCCGGGGAAAATTGATCTAAATCTGGTTGGAATTCGTTGTAAATATATTTCTCCCCGTTGCCGTCTGGAGTCCAATCGTCAATGCTCACATCGCCCCGAACTGAAAAGGCACTCGCAGATAGTGTCCCGGATCATCCTAAGATTTCAATCGGAAGAATTGGTGTTCTCTTGATCAATCTTGGTACACCTGACGGGACGGACTATTGGTCAATGCGCCGCTATCTGAAGGAATTCCTGTCGGACCCCCGCGTCATCGAATGGCCGAAGATATTCTGGTGGCCCATCCTCAATGGCATCGTATTGTCGCGCCGACCGCAAAAAAGCGGGGAAGCCTACGAGTCCATCTGGAACAAGGAGCTGGATGAATCGCCCCTGCGCACGATCACCCGGTCCCAATCCGAGAAACTGTCCCAACAGCTGGCGGTACAGAACAAAGACCTGATCGTGGACTGGGCGATGCGTTATGGGAATCCTTCGATAGACTCGGTTGTTCGAAAACTGCAGGAACAGGGGTGCGACCGTATTCTCGCCATACCGCTTTATCCCCAGTACAGCGCCACGACAACGGCCACGGTGAACGACAAGCTGTTCGCATGTTTGCAGAAAATGCGCTGGCAACCGACGCTTAGAATTGCGCCCCCTTATTTCGATGAAGCGTTTTACATTCGCGCACTTGCGGACTCGATCCGGGGACATCTGGCTACCCTTGACTGGGATCCCGAAATTGTTCTGACTTCCTACCATGGAATTCCGCAGTCCTATTTCAAGAACGGGGACCCGTATCACTGCCAATGCCTGAAAACCACGCGTTTGCTGCGGGAGGAACTCGGCTGGGATGAAAGTCGCTTGCGCGTCACATTTCAGTCCCGGTTCGGACCCGAAGAATGGCTGCAGCCTTATACCGATAAAACGGTTGAAGAGCTTGCTAAGAGCGGCGTTAAAAATATCGCCATCCTCAATCCCGGATTTGTAAGCGATTGCCTCGAAACCCTCGAAGAAATTGCAGAAGAAGTGGGATCGCTTTTTCTGGAAGCGGGCGGCCAGAATTTCACTCATATTCCCTGTCTCAATGACTCTGACGCCGGTATTGATGTCATCGCAAATCTGACCCGGCGAGAGCTGAAGGGTTGGATCGAGTTGTAAGATTCGAACACCGAGAGTTCGACAATGCGGGCTTGAAAATCCGATTTCAGATCGGTCTCAGAAAATAATTCCTTGCGCAAAGACGCATCGAATGCCAGGGCTATGTTAATTAATTGCTTACACTTTTCTTCTCTAACTTGTTGTATTTTAATACATAATTAAGGTCTTCTTTACCTTCTGGTTGCAAATACGCCTTAAAATCCTCGTGATCAATACCTACATTTTGGGCAGCTTAACAGAAGATTGGTAGGAAAATGCTTGGATTTGATATTTCTGTATTTCTATTGGTACTGCTGGTCGCGTTCTTCATTTATTCCTCCGTAAAAGTTGTAAGCCAGGGCTACAATTATACCATCGAGCGGTTTGGCCGATACACGCGCACGCTGGAACCCGGACTCGGAATCATCGTTCCATTCATTGATCGCGTCGGATCTAAAATGAATATGATGGAACAGGTTCTGGATGTTCCGAGCCAGGAGGTCATCACCAAGGACAACGCCATGGTCCAAGTCGATGGCGTGGTTTTCTTTCAGGTCCTGGACGCAGCGCGGGCCACTTACGAAGTCAATCAGCTGGAGCGGGCAACGCTCAACCTCACCATGACCAATATTCGTACGGTTATGGGGTCGATGGATCTTGATGAACTGCTCTCCCAGCGGGATGAAATAAATGCACGTCTGTTGACCGTCGTTGACGATGCCACGGAAACTTGGGGGGTCAAAGTCACGCGTATCGAAATCAAAGACATCAACCCTCCCCGCGATCTCGTGGATGCCATGGCGCGTCAGATGAAGGCCGAGCGGGACAAGCGAGCCGCCATCCTGGAGGCCGAAGGGGAAAGACAGTCTGAAATTCTGAAAGCGGAAGGCGAGAAGCGATCTCAGGTACTGGCAGCCGAAGGACGCAAAGAAGCGGCGTTTCTTGACTCTGAAGCCCGGGAACGGGAAGCTGAGGCGGAAGCCAAGGCAACATCCATGGTTAGTGAAGCCATCGCTTCCGGGAATATTCAGGCCGTCAACTACTTTGTGGCAAACAACTATGTCGACGCTCTGAAAAGCCTGGCATCCGCCGACAATCAGAAAGTTCTCATGCTCCCTCTCGAAGCATCTTCAGTAATAGGATCGATTGCCGGTCTCACGGAAATTACCAAGGAAGCGTTTGGGAAAAATGACGGTTCTCCCCGATCTCGACCCAATGGGGGCGGACAGCCATCTCAGAACAGTTCGGTCCCGAAGATATAGCGATCAGTTGACCTGATTTAAGGGCCCGGTTGTGCATCCCGGGCCCGATGAAAAATCAGGGCCGAACTTCTGAATTTTGAAGAGGTAAGTTATGGATTTATGGTCGCTGTTTAGTTCGTTCGGAGACTGGAACTGGGTCATTGCCGCAATTCTGCTGTTCAGTCTCGAGCTTCTTGTTCCGGGTTTCTATCTCATGTTTTTTGCTCTGGCCGCACTCATTGTCGCGTTTCTGGCATTCACATTCGATATCAGCTGGCAGATTCAGTTCATCCTTGCCGGGGTCATTTCACTCATGCTTGTGGGGGCCGCACGGATTATGGGTTTCGGACAGGATATTGAATCCGACAAACCCCTGCTGAACCTGCGTACCAAGCAATATATCGGCAAATCCTATGTCCTCGTTGAGCCGATTGAACAGGGAACGGGGAAGATAAAGGTTGGCGACAGTGTCTGGCTTGTCAACGGACCGGATCTGCCCAAGGGTCAGACCGTCAAGGTGACGGATGCAAGGGGGACAAAGCTGATCGTGGAGCCGGTTACCAACTGATTACCGGTTCTCATCCGCCTTGCCGGAAACCATCGGATGCTGCCTCTACAGTGACGCTGTCTTCAAGGACGAGGACATCGTGATCTCTCTTCTTACCGTCAGAGTTGCAATTCCGCTCAAGCCTCAGGCAGAGTTTACGGCCCATGTTCCACTGGATAGGGCGGTGCTTCGGCTTTCAGCAGAATGGAAATACGCCGGTTGGCTGCCAGGAACGGATCATCCGGAAACAGGGGTTCAGCATCGGCTTTCCCGGTAATCGAGAAAAAACGATCATGGGGCACGCCGTTCTCGGCTAAAATTGTTCGTGCCGCCTTGGCCCTGTCCGCGGCCAGGTCCCACAAGGTATAGCCGGGTTTCTCAAAAAGCCGGGAAGCATCCGTATGACCCGAGATTTCAATACGGTTAGGCATTCGGCGCAGAATCGGCGCCATCTTGGCGAGAATTTTGCGCGTGCGCTCATACGGTGTCTTTGATCCCTCGGGGAACATGGAGCGGCCTTCCTGGTCGACCAGCTGAATGTGGAGCCCTTCGGGCGTTTCCTCCAACAGAATATTACTGGACTGTTCGGCGATTTCCGGAAGTTCTTTCCATGCCTGCCTGAGAGAAGCTGCCGCCAGCGCAAACTGGCGCGGTCGCTCGATATCGGTTCTCTCGATATCATGGGTGTTCGCCTCAGGTCCCTGTTTGGAACGCTGATCATGGCGAATATCGGCATAGTCCGTATCATTTTCCCGGGGAAGGACGGCGACATTCTTGACATAGTCACGCACGGGCGCGCCTTCTATTTCAAGCATACCCGCTTTTCTGCTTTCGAACTTGATCCCGAAAGCTTCGCGCATGGAACCGGCAACAACCTGCAGTTTCTCTTTATCCTGAATGGAGAAAGAAATAAGCAGAACGAAAAAGCAAACCAGGATGGACATCAGGTCCGCAAACGTGACGAGCCATTCGGGTATATCGCTACCGCCGCCTTTTTCTTTTTTTGCCATTATTCGCGTCCCCGATTTCCTTGCGCAATCTTGCTCTCTTCTTAAGCGGCGCCTTCAGCCAAAACTGAAGCGCGCTGTTTTTCCGGCAAGTAGGCGATAAGTGATTCCTGAATGAGCTGCGGGCTCTTGTTCTCGCGAAGTTGGACTATGCCATCAAGGGCGAGGGTCTGGTTCAGCTCTTCCAGGCTCATCTTGTTGTTGAGTTTGTCGGCAATGGGCAGGGCCACGAGGTTGGCCAGAACAGCGCCGTATAGCGTTGTCAGCAGGGCAACCGCCATGGAAGGTCCAATTGTCGATGGATCATCCATCGTGGACAGCATCTGAACAAGGCCGACCAGCGTTCCGATCATCCCAAAAGCCGGCGCTGCATCCCCCAGCGATTTATATATTCTTGCGCCTTCATCAAGCCGCTCGATGTAGAGGTCTCGCTCACGCTCCAGGTTTGCCCGGATCACTTCCAGATCGTAACCGTCAGCAACCATTTGCGAACCTTTCTGGAGCAGAACTTCCTTGATTTCTGCATTCTCCAGACCCAGCGGTCCTTCCTTGCGAATGATTTCAGCCAGATTGGTGATCTCGTCGATCATTTCCTTGGGGCTGGTTTTCTTGTGTGTAAAGGCAACCTTGCCCCCGAGGATCAATGCGGAAAATACATTGGCCAGGGGAAACCGAATGACAGTCGCAGCAAAACCGCCACCGATAACGATTAATATGGAAGGTACGTTGATAAAGGTTCCGGGATCTCCACCCATTAAAATCGCGATACCGACAATTACGGCGCCCGCGACAATCCCGGCAATTGTTGCAATATCCATTTTCCACCGACCCCAATTTGCTTATGCAAACGCATTTTGACTTCTTTGATTGGGATGCAGTCTACGCAAAACCTCCAAATATTCGCTAAACTGGAAGCCGCAGAATTGACTAAAATTGTAGGAGTCGGATTAAGCCCCTGTTAAGGGTTCGGGTCGCCGGCGATCAGGCAATGCCGCTGCGCAACAGATCGTGGATATGTACGATACCAATTGGTGTCTTGCCTTCAACCACGAAAAGCGCCGTAATATCAGAGGAATGGAGGCGTTCCATAGCCGCGCTCGCGAGTATATCAGGGGCGACGGTTTTCGGATCCCGGGTCATGATTTCCTCGATGCGCCGGTTTAACAGATTGTTATCCATGTTTCTCCGAAGATCACCGTCTGTGAATATTCCCACGAGGTGGCCCTGATCATCGGTAACACCGATGCAGCCGAAACTTTTTTCCGTCATGGCTACAAGGGCTTCGCTCATTACCGTATTTCGATGAGCGAGGGGCAGGCTCTCCTTGCCGTGCATGATATCACGGACAAACTGCAGATTGGCCCCGAGCTGTCCGCCGGGATGGAATATCTTAAAATCTTCTGAAGAAAATCCGCGGCTCTCGAGAAGAGCAATAGCCAGCGCATCCCCAAGAGCCAGTTGCATGGTTGTGGATGTCGTTGGCGCCAATCCGTGGGGACAGGCTTCTTTGGCCCGGGGTAATATCAGGGGTACTTCGGAAGCCTGGGCGAGCGTACTTTCAGTGCGGGATGTAACCGATATCAGCGGAACGGCGAACCTTTTGGCATAGTCGAGCAAATTCGACAGTTCCACGGTTTCTCCGGACCAGGAAAACGCGAGGATGATATCCTTATCCGTGATCATACCCAGGTCGCCATGACTGGCTTCAGAAGGGTGAACAAAATATGAAGGTGTACCCGTGGAGGCAAATGTCGCGGCGATTTTCTGCCCCACATGGCCACTTTTTCCCATACCCGTAACGATGACGCGGCCTTCCGCCTGGCGGATAATTTCTACCGCACGGTTGAAATGACTGCTCAAATCTGACTTCAGGGCCGCAATCAGGGCCTGGAGTCCCGCCGACTCCAGTTCTAGGGTTCGATAACCCGAGCTGACCCAGGACGTGTGCTGGAGATCATTTTGCGAGGCTGTCGCGTTCTTGTTGGTCATCGCATTTCCTAGTTTTCTTTTTATTCAAATAGAAAAATAGTATAGGCTTTGTTTGTTTTCATTCATCTACTCCAAAGGTAATCTCTATTCAATATAAATAGAACTTTACTCTGTATTAAAGGTGTTCCGACTAAGTTCGATTCATATTTATTTTTAGATATAGATTGAACCTTTGAAATTTATTCTTCCTGGTCTTCAGGACACTAAATGTTATCCAGACGATATTGCTACCAACGAACCCATGTTCACATTCAGAGCTTATCAAACATACAGTGATTCCTGCCTGATCACACCCTCAAAGCC
>JANQOC010000545.1 GCA_028279265.1 Hyphomicrobiales bacterium | reverse complement strand
GGTCCTGCCTAAGACAATCGCTATCTCCCAACCCGACCGCGTCGCACTGATGGTTGCTCCGATATTACGGCCGTTGATGACCCTGTTTGCCCCTGTATCCGGGTTGATCAAAAAACTGATTCAGTCGATGCTCAGTCGCTCCGAGAAACTGATTGCCGAAGACTCGAATCTGATTTCTGCCCACGAAGAATTGCGCGGTACGATCGATCTCCACCATCAGGCGGGTTCGGTGGTAAAACACGACCGAGATATGATCGGCGGAATTCTGGATTTGACGGATCTCGAAGTATCCGATGTGATGGTCCATCGTACAAAGATGCAGAGTATTAACGCCGATGATCCCCCTGAAAAAATTGTCGATGACGTTTTAAGCAGCCCCTATACGCGCCTGCCGATCTGGCGCGAAGAGCCCGACAATATCATCGGTATACTGCATGCGAAGGATCTGCTGCGATCCCTCAAAAAAGTTGCGAACAATCTGGACAAGCTGGATATTTTGTCGATTTGCTCCGAACCGTGGTTCGTACCGGATTCTACGTCTCTCAAAGACCAGTTAAACGCCTTTTTGAAGCGAAAAGGTCACTTTGCACTCGTGGTCGATGAATATGGAGAGAGTATGGGCCTGGTGACTCTGGAAGACATTCTGGAAGAAATTGTCGGTGAAATTGCCGATGAACATGATATTGAAGTTACAGGTGTCAGACCGCAACCCGATGGCACTGTCAATGTCGACGGTTCCGTTCCGATCCGGGATTTGAACCGGCGAATGGAGTGGAATTTGCCCGATGAAGAAGCCACCACCATTGCCGGCCTCGTCATTCACGGAGCCCAGACTATTCCCGATCCAGGCCAGGCGTTTACGTTCCATGGATTCCGGTTCGAGGTTTTGCGCCGTCAACGCAATAAAATTGAAGCTCTGCGAATCACACCGCAGAATTTGAAGAGCCGGAAAGTTAACGCCTGACCCGCCTCAAGTCTTCGCTGCGGAGTCTGCAGAAATCGCCAGCGCGTGTACCGGTCCGGCGAGCTCTTCTGATAAGACTTCATTGATCATTCGATGGCGTTCGACCCGGGATTTCCCGTCGAACCTGGCTGATACAATATGCACGCGAAAATGACTCTCGCCCGAATTCGGAGAACCGGCATGCCCCTGATGCAAATGAGATTCATTTTTAATTTCAATAAGTTCCGGTGAAAACGCCGTTGTCAGCTTTGACCGTATCTGATCTTCGATTTTCATCAATCCACCCTGGGACAAAATGGCTTCAACATACTGTTCAAAATTAAGTTTTCTTATCTTATATCTTGGAATAGACCGTAGAGGTCAATATGATGACTATTCTTATTTGGCTTCACCTGCTGAATGGGATAATAATTCGCTTACATTCTTCAATTAAGATGCCTGTACTCGACTAACGGTTTCCACTGTGTACTGTCTAATAGTGGCTGAACTCAAACGCTGACGTCATGAATTTGAACTCTAAATATTTCGATTCCATCCGCGTAAAGCCCGATAAAGACCGCCGGGCTAAAGCAAAACATCCGGAATGCGAGTGGAGGGATTGTTCTGAAGAGGGAAAGCATCTTGCCCCCCAGGGGAGAGGGCGGGATGGACAGTATTTCCGCTTTTGCCTGAAGCATGTCAGGGAATACAACAAAACATACAACTACTTCCAGGGAATGAGCGATGACGAGATTTCGAAATTTCAGAAATCCGCCGTCACCGGGCATCGTCCCACCTGGTCACTAGGTACCAATAGTCCGAACGGCAAAAAACAATCGACAGGTGGCGATCACCAGCATTTTGCTCACGATTTCCAATCTGATGACTTTTTCGACCTCTTCAATGAGGAAAACAAATCGAAACAAGCCGAGACAAAGAGACCGCAACGGCCTATAAGAAATATGGAACGTAAGTGTTTGACACAGTTAAACCTGGACGTTACAGCAACAAAAGAAGAAATTAAGACCAGATTCAAAGATCTGGTGAAAAGACATCACCCTGACCTCAACCAAGGTGACAATCGCTCTCAGGATAAGTTGCGAGAAGTGATACAAGCGTATAACTATTTAAAAAAAGCGGGACTATGCTAATTTCTGCGTAAACCCCATCAAGTCGACGAGTAAACTAACAAAAAATCTGGATTCTCATTAAATGCAACTTCGAAACGATGGAGACACTCCTGGTCTTCCCGATATAACCGTGTCAGCAAAAGAGTTGTTTAACATAGACACGGATCTGACTGTTCCCGCTTACTCTGAATCGGATGAACATGTCCCGGATATAGACGAAGATTACCTTTTTAATCCTGAAACGACATTGGCAATTCTTGCGGGATTTGCTCACAATCGTCGGGTCATGATCCAAGGTTATCACGGAACCGGCAAGTCCACTCATATTGAACAGGTTGCAGCGCGTCTCAACTGGCCGTGTATCCGTATTAATCTCGACAGTCACGTCAGTCGCATTGACCTCGTGGGAAAAGACGCCATCGTTCTGAAAGACGGTAAACAGGTTACCGAATTCAGGGAAGGTATCCTTCCCTATGCCATACAGTCGAACACGGCACTTGTGTTCGACGAATATGATGCCGGGCGGCCTGACGTCATGTTTGTTATTCAGCGTATTCTTGAAGTTTCAGGGAAACTCACGCTGCTGGATCAGAGTACGGTCATTCGGCCGCATCCCGCATTTCGGTTGTTTTCAACCACGAACACAATCGGCCTCGGCGACACCAGCGGCCTCTACCATGGCACCCAGCAAATAAACCAGGGTCAAATGGACAGATGGTCTATTGTTACAACATTGAACTATCTGCCTCATGACGATGAGGTAAATATTATTTTGGCTAAGGTTAAAAGCTACAAGAAAGGTAAAGGCCGTGAGACGGTGGACAAGATGGTGCGTGTCGCAGATCTCACTCGCAACGCTTTTATCAATGGTGACCTGTCAACCGTGATGAGTCCGCGAACCGTTCTGACCTGGGCGGAGAACAACGAAATATTCAACGATCTGGGCCTTTCATTTCAACTCACATTTGTCAACAAATGCGACGATCTGGAACGTGGACTGGTTGCGGAATTTTATCAGCGTTGCTTCGGCGAAGAACTTCCTCAGTCGACGGCAAATGTGGTCCTGAGCTAGTCGTCACATTGCAATGGCAAACAATCCGGTAAACAGGAAGGAAGCTCTGACGGAACCGTTCAAGCGGGCGGTCTCTTCGGCGACCCGGGCTATTGCCGGCGATGATGAAATCCAGGTTACATATACGGCAGAGCCACCGGGGAAGGACGGAAAAGTAATTCGTTTGCCGGAGCCTGCCAGAATTCCCTCAAAGGAAGAACTGGCGATTATTCGCGGATATGCAGATTCCCTGGCATTGCAATCCGCCTGCCATGATCCCGAAGTGCACAATTCGATCTGCCCTTCCGGGGGCCAGGCCCGTACGGTCTTTGAGGCCGTGGAAAAGGCCCGTGTCGAAGCTGTTGGTTCGATGCGCATGGCAGGAATGGCCGACAATCTCTCAGCCAAGACCGAAGATGTTTATCGACAATCCCGTTTTCAAAATGTCGAGGATAAAGCCGATGCACCTCTGGAAGATGCCCTTTCACTTCTCGTGCGAGAATGTTTGACCGGACAGAAGCCTCCGGAAAACGCCCGGCATCTTGTAGACCTCTGGCGCCCGTGGATTGAAGAGAATGCCGGTGACGTAATGTCGTCGCTTCGGGAAGTTGTCGAGGATCAAAAGCAGTTTGGCCGGACACTCAAGGAGATGCTGACGGCCCTCGATATTGAAGAAGAATTGATGGAGGGCCAGCAGGAAGCATCCGGGGAAGTCGAAGATCAGGAACAGGACAGCGCTGCCGACGATTCCAACGAGTCGGAGATGGATGATACATCCGAGTCAAGTTCGGACGAAGAGATGTTCGAAGGTGAAGGCGGAGAAGATGCGGAAAGCGCGGAAATGGGCACTGTCGATCTCCTGGACACAGATGCTGACGGAACCGAAGCTCCCGATGTAAATGAACCGTGGCGTCCGAACATGTCTGTTTTGGATGATCCCGAAGCATTTGGCTATAAGGTATTTTCGACGAAATTCGACGAAATCGTCACCGCCGAGGATCTCTGTGATCCGGAAGAGCTGGAACGTCTCCGAAATTCATTGGATAAACAGCTTCAATCCCTACATGGCGCCGTTGCCCGCCTGGCGAACAAGCTGCAGAGAAAACTTCTGGCACAGCAGAACCGGGCCTGGGATTTCGATCTCGAAGAAGGGATCCTTGATGTCGGCCGGTTGTCCCGCGTGGTGACGGATCCGCTGTTCCCTCTTTCATTCAAGCAGGAGAGCGATACTAACTTCCGTGATACCGTGGTTACGCTGCTTTTGGATAATTCCGGTTCCATGCGCGGCCGCCCAATCATGGTCGCCGCCTGCTGCGCTGACATCTTGGCCCGTACACTGGAGCGTTGCGGCGTTAAGGTTGAGATTCTTGGCTTTACGACCCGCGCATGGAAAGGTGGCTTGTCGCGCGAGGACTGGCTTTCCGCGGGGAAACCGCAATCGCCTGGGCGGCTCAACGATCTCAGACACATCGTCTACAAAGCCGCAGACAATCCCTGGCGGCGAAGTCGCAGAAACCTCGGACTAATGATGCGAGAGGGGTTGTTGAAAGAGAATATCGATGGCGAAGCTCTGACCTGGGCGCACAATCGTATCCTCGGTCGGCCTGAACAGCGCCGCATTTTAATGATGATATCGGATGGTGCACCTGTCGACGATTCCACGCTGTCGGTCAATTCAGGCAGTTATCTCGAGCATCATCTTCGCCAAGTCATCGAGGAAATAGAAACAAAATCGCCTGTTGAACTTATTGCTATCGGTATCGGACACGATGTGACCCGTTACTATCGGCGGGCCGTCACAATTACGGATGCGGAAGAACTTGCTGGAGCTCTGACAGATCAACTCGCCGAGTTGTTTGAGGAAAAACCTAATGCGTTTTTTGCCAATTCCAGAACCGGCGGACCCCGTTATTCCCGTCCAAGAAAATAGCATCCGTCAAGACTGCGCTCATCTCATAGTTGGTCTCTTTGTTTTCCTTTTAGCATCAACGTTGCAACTCTCTTCCGTTTCCGCGAAACCGGATATAAGCACGCTTGTACCCGAGAATATTTCCGTTTCGGCAGATCCGATCATTTTAAATAATTCATCCCCCGAACAACGAAAATTCGGCAAACTGATCTGGAAGGGCGGGATTCAACTGAGGTCAGAGTCTCCTTTTTTTGGCGGGTTTTCTGGCCTCGTCATCGATCCCAAAGGTGAAAAGATTGTGTCAATATCGGATTCCGGCATTTGGCTATCCGGGACTATCTCTTACACTTCGGGACATCCAACCGGCCTGGAAAATGTAAGAATAGGGCCCCTTTCCAATCGTAAAGGCAAACCCTTTTCAAAAAACAGGGACAGGGATGCGGAAGCCATCACCTTATATCGGGGGAATTTGGAAAAAGGTTCAGCCCTGATAGCCTTTGAACGCAATACGCGTATCGCGCAGTTTCCCATACGTAATCAACAAATCGGAACCCAGAAAAAACTGCTTCGTTTAAATAAGTCTCTGCGCCGACTTTCGACAAACAATGGTATCGAAGCTCTCTCCTACTATAGTGAGGGAATCAATCGAGGAAAGCTCATTGTTTTTCCCGAACGATTGCTCGAACCTAAGGAATTTCTCAATGGCTGGCTGGTGGACGGAAAGAAGCAGCGCCGTCTTCGGGTTCGCCGTCTGCGGGGGTTCGATATTACGGATGTTGCGGCTCTACCGGAAGGTGGCGCGCTTCTGCTCGAACGCAGGTTCCGGTATTCCGAAGGGATTAAGATGCGCATTCGTCAGTTGTCCGCAAATGAAATCAACCGCGACAAACGCCTGGATGGCCAAATCCTGTTTGAGGCTGACGACAGCTTTAACATCGACAATATGGAAGGTATCGCCGTTCACAAGTCTCGCA
>JANQOC010000543.1 GCA_028279265.1 Hyphomicrobiales bacterium | reverse complement strand
CGCTCTCTCGGTCATCTCGTTTCATTCATGCCAAACAGGGGATCCCGTGAATGACCGGCGAGACTTATGACAACAAGAAATATCATTCAGACAGGAGGCGGAGAGCTGATGCCCATACCAAAAATCAGGCTGATTGATACGGAAACAAGAGAGCGTTTCGTGAAACTTCGCATGCCGTTCAAATTCGGTATCGTTACCCTTCGGGAAGCGCCACAACTCTTTCTGAAAGTCAGGATCAGGACGGAGGACGGCCGCGAAAGTGAGGGAATCGCTGCCGAAATGCTCGCACCGAAATGGTTTGATAAAAATCCCGAATTGAGCAACGAGGAAAACTTTGAGCAATTACGCGAGACCGTCGCAATCGCCGCTGGATTGTATCTGGACGCGGCAGACGCTGCACCCGCATTTCAATTACACGCACAATTGGAACGGGCACATCTGCAGGCCTGTGGTGAAAAAAATCTCAATGCTTTAACTGCCGGTTTTGGAACGGCTCTTGTTGACCGGGCCATTATCGATGCCATTGGCCGCCTGGAGGGTCAAAGCGTTTTTACACTCGTGCAGAACAATCGATTGGGAATAGATCACAAGACAGCCCCGGATCTCGAAGGGTTTGATTTGGACGAATTTTTTCAAACTCTGAAACCTGCAAACACCATTGCGGCCCGCCACACGGTTGGACTGGTCGATGCCATCACCGAGGCGGATATCCCGGATCAGGAGCGTGTCGGGGATGGTCTTCCGGAAAGCCTTGAAGCAGCTATCGACACCTATGACATTCGTTATTTCAAGCTCAAGGTCGGTGGAGATATAGATGCGGACCTGGACCGCCTTCGCCGGATCGCGGCTGTCCTCGACCGCAGTTCCGACGCTTACTTTGCGACCCTGGACGGAAATGAGCAGTATGAATCTGCTGAGCCGGTTATCGAACTTTGGCAACGGATTGAGGCCGAACCGCTCCTCTCTCGTCTCCGGGATTCCATTTTGTTCATCGAACAACCGATCATGCGCGCCAAAGCATTGGAACGAAATATTGCAGATCTGTCCGAACTCAAACCCGTGGAGATCGATGAATCTGATGCGGCTATGGGAGAATTTCTCGTAGCCCGGGATTTGGGTTACACAGGCATTTCTTCGAAATCGTGCAAAGGTTTTTATCGCTCATTGCTGAATCGGGCACGCGTTGAAATGTGGAACAACAGTTCCGAAGCGAACCCGTACTTTATGTCAGCAGAGGACCTGACCACGCAGGCGGGAATTGCGGTCCAGCAGGATTTGGCCTTGGCGACCCTCATCGGCTGCACCCATGTGGAACGAAACGGTCACCACTATGTGGATGGGATGAAGGGGATTCCCGAGGAGGAACAGCACCGGTTCCTTGAGAAACATGGCGATTTGTACAGCAATGAAGCCGGTCATCTCAGATTGCTGATCAAACACGGGAAAATAGCCCTGGGATCTCTGGAAACCCCTGGTTTGGGCTCTGCGGTAATCCCGGACTTATCCTCAATGTCTCAATAAGACCTTGCCCAGTTCCGGGTGCAGGAACAGGCAAATGGATGGTCTTCGTGAGCGGTAATTACGCTTAAGGGGCAGACCTCTGCTGGAACTCCCCCCTGGCGAGTTTGAAGCTCGTCGCGTGCACTCATGGATCCGGAACAATCCGCTCGATCACTTTCGCCGAACATAAGACGCCGGGTAATCCGGCCCCCGGATGGGTTCCGGCACCGGTTAGATAAAGCCCCTTCAAGGACTCCGCAAGATTGTGAAAGCGGAACCAGGCCGACTGGGTAAAATAAGGGGCGACCGAGAACCCGGCGCCATAATGGCTGAGGTAGTCATGGGCGAAATCTTCAGGGGTCATATAAAAATCGCTGCGGATCGTGGTCTGCAATTCCGGTAAAAGAGTTTGCTGCAGTCGTTCGATGATGGCCGCACGCAATTTTGGCCCCTGGACTGACCAGTCAATATTGGAATCCAGATTGGGAACGGGACAAAGGACGTAAAATGAATCACACCCCGATGGCGCAAAGCTCGGATCTGTCGCCGTCGGCCGGTGCAAATAGAGCGAAAAATCATCTGACATTTTTTTGTTGTGAAATATATCTTTCAACAAGCCGCGAAAATCCTTGCCCAGAATAATGGTGTGGTGGGCCACATTCGGGTAAGTCTTGTTCGTACCGAAGAACAGCACGAACAGTCCCATCGACAATCGCATATTTTTCGATTTAAACCGCAGGGCAAAAGACTGATGCTTTTTATCTATCATCTCGTTGTAGAGATGCATGGGATCGGCATTGGAAACCACGATGTCCGAAAATATTCTTTCACCTCCCTCAAGTTCAATGCCGCGCACAGTCTTGTTCTCCACAAGAATCGATGACACCGTCGTGCCTGTCTTGATTTGGATGCCGTTCTCGCTCATCAGTTTACCCAAAGCGGCAACCACCGCTCCGGTACCGCCCTTGGCAAAATAAACGCCCCACTCGCGCTCAAGATAGTGAATCAAACCGTAAATACTGGTCGTGTCGAAAGGGCTGCCCCCGACCAGCAGGGGTTGAACGGAAAAGGCCTGACGCAATTTATCGTTTTTGAGATATTTAGAGACCATGCTCCATACAGTCCGGTAGGACTGCAAACGGATGAGTCGTGGGATTTGCCTGATCATTCTGAACGGGTTGTGAAAGGGCTGGTCCGCCAGATCGACGAACCCGGCATCGAAAAGGCGCTTGGAATGGACCAGCATGCGCTCGTAGCCGGCGACATCCCCCGGTTCCACGCGTTTTATTTCCGACAGGACATCTTCCAGCGTACCGCCATAATCAAACTCCGTGGCGTCATGAAAGTGAAAACGGTACCAGGGTTTCAGGGGGACGAACTCCACATAGTCTTCGCGCTTCCTGCCGAACAGCTCAAACAACTCATCGAACAGAAACGGAGCGGTGATGACCGTGGGACCCGCATCATGGCGAAACGAGTCGCGTTCAAACACTTGTGCCCGCCCGCCCAGATTTTCGGAACGCTCATAGACGGTAACGTCATAACCTCGGGCTCTCAGTCGTAACGCCGCAGCTATTCCGCCGAATCCGGCTCCCACGACAAGGGCACTAGACATGGTCTTGTTTTCCTTAAATTCGACTAAGCCGTCTGTTTAGGAGTTGCACTGGAGTCAAAACAGTTTTTCGCATTTGGCTGGGGCAATTTTACCATGATTCATCACAATCTTCTTGCCGTTCTCAAGCTTTTTAAGTTTCGGCTACCGGTACAAAAGCAGGTTATTTTCAGAGCCTCTATAAATTCCTCGAATTGTTCAACAATCGCCTCAGGCGATTTCAGGGCCGAAGCGAGAATTCCCGCAGCCTGGCCCACCATATCGGCCCCAAGGGCAATTGATTTTGCCGCATCCTGTCCATGGCGGATGCCTCCGGAAGCTATGATTGTTGCGTGGGGAACGTCGCGCCTGATATCCGCGACGGCCCGTGCGGTTGGTATGCCCCATTCGCGAAATATATTCGCCAGGTTTTTTGTCCGCTTGTCTTTTGCTCGATCACCCTCGACAGCCGCCCAGCTGGTTCCGCCGGCACCGGCGACATCGATAATGGAAATTCCGGCATTGTAGAGCTGCAACGCTATATTGCCGGAAATCCCGGCACCGACCTCTTTCACCACAATCGGAAAATCCGCACTTGCGGCCAGTTGTTCGATTTTAAGCAGCAAGCCGGACCAGTTTCTGTCTCCTTCCGGCTGCAATATTTCCTGTAAAGGATTCAAGTGAAGGATCAAGGCATCGGCTTCCAGCATCTCGACCGCTTTCAGAGCCATTGCCGTGCCGTCCCAGTCCCTGAGCTGCACGGCGCCGAAATTGGACAATAGCGGAATGGTCGGTGCTCGCTGCCGCAATTCCTTGTTAAGCCCGATGGAAGAGACATTTTCAAGGGCAATACGCTGTGATCCCACGGCAAAGGCTATTCCAAGCGTCTCTGCCGCCAAGGCCAGATTCGTATTAATAAGCTCAGCATGCTCCGGGCCTCCGGTCATGGAGCTGATCAGCAAAGGCGCCTTCACGGATTTGCCAAGAAACGTGGTCGAAACATCAATTTCCCCGTAATCCAGTTCCGGCAGGGCGACGTGCTCGAATTTAATATCATCGAAGCCGGTTAGCGAAGGTTGCATCCGCGCGCGATTGGAAAGCACAATATCAAGATGCTCAGATTTGCGTTTTGCGATGTCAGCCATAT
>JANQOC010000662.1 GCA_028279265.1 Hyphomicrobiales bacterium | reverse complement strand
CCACGAGCGCGCCCTTGTCGATTTGCGCTCGTGTCGGGAATGGCACGAGATTGTCTCCGGCAAGCCGCGCCGCCCGCAAACCGGCAACACGCTTATCCTTGACTCTGCGGCCATCGAGATCGACCAGATCACCTGGGCGCCGGTAAACCGGAACATCATACTCCGGCGTTCGCGTGCGGGAACCCGCGAGTACTGGCTCGTAATATCCTGTCAGGATGCCTTTGCGTTTCGTATTACGGATCGCGTAGGGGGCAAAGTAGGTTTCGAAGAACCGGCGCGACAGATGCCGGTCCGGCGGTCGCGTAAACCGCCGCATCGCCCGGCATGGCTCGGTCATCAGCATGGCCTTGTCGGATTTCTGCCGCGCCTTGATACGCAGTTCCCGGGCCATGAGTTTTGTGCAGGATCGCTGATAGGCTTCAAACGCCGCCTGATGGTCATCCCTGTGCCAGCCCGGCAGGTCTCTGAACGTTAATTGCTTGAGCTGCAATTTTGAAACGCGAAAGTTCGAAAGCTGGGCTTTCGACGATTGGGCCAGGGCGTTGTGCAGGGGCAGGAAGCTCATGGTGACGGTCAGAAAAACCAGGCTCAGGGACAGGAGACGCAAACACCGGAGACCCGGGGACAGAAGATCCGAACAGAGAGGTTTTGGAGACCGAGTGCGACGCTGTGAGAGTTTTGTTCTGCGTCGCATCGAAAACTCACTGATGATGTTCCAGCCTCAGGTCGGCATTAAACCGCGCTTTTAGTTCGCGGACTGCGTCGCGATGAGCTTCCAGTTCGGATCACTGGATGTCACTTCCCGGGCAAAAGTCCAGATGTCGGTCACTTCGATGATCTTGCGCGGATCACCGCTGATCACCTCACCGCTCTTATTGCGCACGGCCGTAATGATTTCGCTGACGAACTTGATCGTTACCTGGGCTGATTTGTTCTTGAGATCAGCTTCGATGATATTGGACTTGTCGATCCCGACAAAGGAGGAATCGATGATTTCTCCGTTACGTTCACGTTCATCAATGGCAGCGGCGAAGCCGTCATAGACTTCACGGTTAAGGAGCGGTTTGAGAGCACGCTTATTGCCTTCGGCAAAAGCCATGACAATCATTTCATAAGCGGTTTTGGCGCCCTGAAGAAACTGACCGGGATCGAAAGATTTGTCGACTTCGGTAATCGCGGTTAGTCCCGAATACAGCTCGCTGCCAACCGGGGCATATTCCTTGAGCCGTTCTTCAAGCTCTTCCGCCGTCTCCACCTGAGAATTTCTCACGCCGGACTCGTTATTTTGAGGAAGAGTCACCACATTATCCTGGGCGCCGCTCTGAGATGGCTTCTGCAATGTCTCGTCCCGGGAATAGGGATCAAAAGGCGGTCTTTCGTTCCCAGTTCTGCGACCCAGGACATTTCGTAATCGTAAAAACACGACAACAGCTAGGACCAGAAACAGCAATGTATATATGTCAAAGGCTTCACTCATATTGAGCTTATTTCCCTCGTCATTCGACCATATTCACGGCATTAAAGTTGTTTTGCGCTTGATATGGGAATTGAATACAAATTTGCCAGCCTTTTCGTATGGAATGTTCCATCGAAACCGACTGAAACAGTAGATTGATATTGTGTTCAGCTTACGGCATTCAACCGGATTAGCCAATACAGCAATGTCTTACTACATTAACAATATCATGGCCAACAATGAACTGGTAGCACAATTAATATGCCCCTGATTCTTTTCCTGTTTTTTGTCATCATTCCGATAATCGAAATCACATTATTCATCTATGTCGGCGACGCCATCGGCATCGCCGCAACCCTGGCCCTGGTTATCATCACGGCAATTATTGGCACCTGGCTGCTGAATTTGCAGGGTTTTGCCGCACTCGAGCGGGCAAAACTGGCGCTTGCCGAGGGTCGGGCCCCGGTCGATTCCGTCATCGACGGCGTCTGCCTGCTGCTTGCCGGAGCTTTCCTGCTGACCCCCGGTTTTCTCACCGACGGTCTTGGATTCCTGCTGTTCGTCCCCCAGTTCCGCCGCTGGCTCGCAAAATCCCTGGTTCAGCGCCTGATGCGATCAAGTAATGTTGAATTCTCCGTGTTTGGA
>JANQOC010000460.1 GCA_028279265.1 Hyphomicrobiales bacterium | reverse complement strand
TGAAACGGGTCCCGGGCCTCTAGACCTTGTTTCTCAAATCCAGATTAAACTGGTGCGTTGAGCTTGGACGATCGAAATGCAGAACGCCACAAATGAGGTCACACCGATGAGTGAGGCCCGGACGCGTACTGATTAGCATCGTTCAACACGGTACATATGTGATTTGCGCAGGAATTGGCAAGTTTCTCGAAACGGTCCGTCTTACCATTCATTTCCGTTGTCGCTCACAATTTCTCCGTCATACGATCCACGGATCGCAGTTCGGGAAACAAGCGCCACCAGAGAGCAGCAACGGCTATTGTAACTCCGCCTCCCAGCAGGACTGAAGGGACGACACCCATCGCGGCGGCCATAAGGCCTGCGCGAAAATCTCCGAGCTCATTTGAGGTATTAATGGAAACTGAGTTGACGGAGCTGACCCGGCCGCGAATTTCATTTGGTGTGGCGAGCTGCACGAGACTGGAGCGAATATACACGCTGACCATGTCTGCGCCGCCATATACTGTCAGTGCAAGCAGGGAAAGCCAAAAACTTGTCGACAGTCCGAAAACGATTATGGAGGCCGAAAATATGAGCAGAAAGATGAAGAACAGCGGGCCTGCCGGTCTCAGATCATCGATTTTCGTGAGCACAAATCCAACGAGGACAGCGCCGATCGCCGGCATTGAGCGCATTATCCCCAGCCCTTCCGCACCGACATTCAGGATATCGCGGGCGAATACCGGCAGCAGTCCGACAATGGTGCCGAACAGAACCGCCATGAGATCAATGGATATGGCACCGAGGACGATTTTTTTGTTCCAGATGTAAGTTATGCCCTCGAATAAGGACTGAATGGAAAGGGGCGATGTTTGTTTAACTTTGAGAGATTGTTTAATTGCCAGGGGTAAAAGTGCAGCGACAACAAAAAGGCATGTAATGATCAGATATGTCAGGGCTTGCGATACGGCCAGCACGATACCGCCGATTGCCGGACCCGCGAACTGGGCAATTTTATGAATGGAGGTCGAGTAAGCGATGGCCTTCGAAAATTGCTCGCGGCTAACAATATTCGGCAGGATCGCCTGACTTGCAGGCTGAAAAAAAGCTCTGGCGATGCCGTGCAGGACCAGGATAATAAAGATCGGCAAAACCGAATTGCCGGCAGCCAGCGTGTAGTAGAGCAGTAAGCATGTTGCGACAGCGTGCAAACCTTCGCAGGTGGAAAGCACGAAACGGCGATCGAAACGGTCCACGATAAGGCCAGCAAACAAAAATAGGCAGAGAACCGGCGCGAACTGGGTCAGTCCAATAATTCCAAGATCAAACGGGTTGCTGGTTAAGTTGTAAACCTGCCAGCCGACAGCAACGGTCAGCATGTTCGTCGCTGCTGTATTGGCGACCCGTGCCAGCGTATAGAGGACAAAGTTTCTTTGTCGGAGGAGTTGGATATTGATAATTCCTGATTTTGGAAAATTTAACTCTGAGATTTGCGAAGCAATTTTCTATCAGCTCTGCATTCGACAATCATTTGATCCCCGCTGCCATCTCATTGAAGTCGAATAATAAAAGATAGGAGGCAATTCTATTTCTTTTTCATAAGCTTATGTTTTGAGATCTACATTCCAGAATATGATGAAGCTATCGGTAGCAGACCGGAATGCTTATAAGAAAATGACAGGCTTCTGGCAATATGGCTATAGAATTTGAGACGGACGAATACGAAAGCCTGAATTAAATTTCGACTGCGACGAAGAATCCTTTGAAATTAAACTTTTTAGCCTTTAACAGGATGTTGATTTAAGATTTTGCGCAGTGCAACAAATCGATCCGAAGGAAGTGAACCCATGTCCGGCAGAAATATTACGCCATCCGAAGAAGAAACACTCATTCTTGACGCCGTGGATCAATTCCTGGAAAGGGATGTTCGTCCTTACGTTCACGACCTTGAGGCGCGCGACGAATATCCCAGGGAAATTGCCGACAAGCTGGCTGACCTGGGGTTGTTCGGCGCAACCATTTCTCAGGATTATGGTGGGCTCGGGCTCTCCGCCACCACATTTGCAAAAATTACCGAAAAGGTTGCCTCGGTGTGGATGTCGGTTGGGGGGATATTTAATTCCCATCTTATCATGGCAGCGTGTGTGGAGCGCCACGGCACCGAGGAAATGAAACAGAAATACCTTCCCTTGTTCGCTACGGGGGAACTCCGGGGGGCTGTTGCTCTTACGGAACCGGAGTGCGGAACCGATCTGCAAGGGGTTCGGACCCGGGCCGTCAAGGATGGCGACTCCTACGTCATTAACGGATCCAAGATGTGGATTACAAATTCCATCGAAGGCAATGTCATGGCCGTTCTGGTCAAGACAGATCCGGGCGCCGAACCTGCGCACCGGGGCATGAGTCTGGTTCTCGTTGACAAGGACAAAGGCTACAAGCCCTCTAAACTCCACAAGCTTGGTTACAAGGGAATCGATACCGGCGAGGTTCTGTTTGAGGATGTGCGCGTGCCTCAATCACATCTGATCGGGGAGACCGAAGGACGGGGATTACAGCAAATACTCAGCGGATTGGAACTTGGGCGTATCAATGTTGCGGCGCGCGGTGTCGGGCTTGGGAAGGCCTGTTTGGATGAAGCCCTCGCTTATGCGCAGAATCGCAAGACATTCGGAAAACCAATTGCTCAGCACCAGGCGATACAAATCAAGCTTGCGGATATGGCAACACGTGTTGAAGCCAGCCGACTGCTGGTGCAACAAGCTGCCCTTGCCTATGACACCGGGCAAAGGTGCGATATGGAAGCCGGAATGGCTAAACTGTTTGCAACGGAAACGGCCCTTGAGAATGCCATGGAAGCCATGCGAATCCACGGCGCATACGGGTATTCAAAGGAATACAATATCGAGCGCTACTACCGGGATGCGCCCCTGCTGGCTATCGGCGAAGGAACAAACGAATTGCAGCGCATAATCATTGCGCGCCAGCTGGTTGAGCGAAATCCCGTTTAGCCGGTAATATGCAATTCTTCAAATGCCGGCAAATCCGACCCGTCTCAATGTTGTCGCGTCAATGCTGTTGCGGTCAGACCCTGATTTGCAAAAAATGCTCTGGACTGTGGTCAGCAGCCTTTTTTCTGCCAGCGGGCCCTGCCGCCAACATCGATATGTATGTGACTGCACTTTCCGGAGTAGACGCCGACACCGCCATTGTGATTCTTGGCCAGCCAGCGATAGGCGGCCCATTTGTTGTTGATTTTGAAATCCACAGCCTTGCAGCTTGCATGTTTTGATCGGCGACCCGTGCCTCTGATTCTCGCACCTTTGCGATAGGTCGAAATGACTTTAAGACCACCAAATTTGGCACTGAGCTGACTGAGACGAGATTTGAGAGAAGAAGGAAGGCAGTTTGTCGAAGCGGCGGAAGCGGAATGGGATGCGAACGCAGTCATCATGAACGCAACTGCGAAGACGACACACATCGTTTTCATAAGAACTCCTGGATTTTTGGGGGTGATGAAGCGCTTGGAAGTGACGTAAGCCCGACAACAGGTCAGACTGTCGACTTGATCTTTCTATTGTTTATTTAATTCCTAAAAACTATTTAAATACAATAATATAAAGAGTCAAACTAATAAAATACTTTAATTATTACGAAATGCGCTCATTCTAAGTTTGTTCTGGCCATGGGAATTATCTATAAGCGGGTTTAGATTCGAACCCTGGCCCCGCATGCAGATGCTTCTTCACTGGAAAAAACTCGTGATCCAACTGTTGCTCGCACTGATTGTTGTTTGCTGTTTAATCTTTTGGTTTCTTCGCAATCCAGTCTTTTTCCAAAACGACTCCGAGACGACTGAGAAAGTCAGCGTCGCCAACCTGTTCAGAACGGTCTCTCACCTGTCAACAATCTATCCTTCCCGCAGCAGTCTTAATCCGTCCTCGCTGAACCAGGCGGCTGACTATATTCTTGGTGCATTTCAGAATAGCGGCTGTCAGGTCGAGGAACAGACTTTTGACCTGAGAGGCGAGACATATCGCAATATTATTTGTGGTTTCGGGCCCGAAGATGCGCCACGACTCATTATCGGTGCGCATTACGACGTCCATTTTAATAACAATCCAGGCGCTGACGACAATGCTTCAGGTGTTGCGGCCATCGTCGAAATAGCGCGGCTGTTGAAGAAACACAAACCGCAACTTTCTCACAGGATCGAACTCGTCGCTTTTACTCTGGAGGAACAACCGCATTTCAGAACCAGTGACATGGGCAGCTATCAATACGCGGCGAAACTGTTCAAGGAAAATGTGCCGGTGAAACTGATGATCAGCGTTGAAATGATCGGGTATTACTCGGATGCCCCGGCCTCACAGACCTATCCCGTGTCTTTCCTCAAGCTCCTTTATCCCAGTCGCGGAAACTTTATCGGTGTTATCGGACAAGCGCTTGACCGGACGGTTGTGAAAAGGACGAAGCAGCACTTAACCGTTTCTCCCGCCCTTCCCGTTTACTCCATCAATGCACCGGCTTTTATCCCGGGCATAGACCGATCCGATCACCGCAATTTCTGGCGTTTCAAGTTTCCAGCTGTCATGATCACAGATACGGCCAATTTCAGAAATCCAAATTATCATACAGCCAATGACACGCCGGATACGCTCGACTACGACAGAATGAAACTTGTGGTTGAGGGGCTCTATCGGATTGCCACGGACTATTAAATTTGCTTGTCTTGTTCGCATACTGACATGGGACATAAATCTCTATGAACATCATGGACATAGATTTTGCGCAATGGTCGGTCTGGATACAGGAAAACTTCCTGACCTGGAATGCAGCGCTTCAAATCGGGATCATCTTGTTGATGGGCTTGATTGCGCGACTAATCGGTCCGTCTCTGAAAAACAAAAGCCAGATCTCGGCATGGATCCGCAAACTTACAGGCGACAGGGAATCGAAAATTCAAAGCCTGGCGGCCATTGTCGATAAACTGATTCCCCTGGTGATTTGGGTCGCTCTGCTCTGGGTAGGTATATTCGTTTCACAGATGCTGGGGCAGTCGGACAATGTTATCAGAATTGTTGCCGGACTGGTCTCTGCATGGATACTTGTGCAACTGATTTCCGGATTTGTGAAGTCCGAATTCTGGTCGCGCATTCTGGTCGTGACCTGTTGGACGGTTGCGGCGTTGTTCATCCTCAATATCCTTCAACCGGCACTTGAACTCCTGGACAG